>JANWYV010000044.1 GCA_025055075.1 Blastocatellia bacterium | reverse complement strand
GAGATCGGCGCCTGGCTTCCGCGGTGACGTTCGCGGACTCGGGGCGGTGGTGGCCGCGGAGTTGGTGCTCGACTGCGAGCGAAAGGTGCTCGCTCCGAGCTTGACCCGTGAGATCCTTGAAGGCTGCTACACGAAAGGTCTCATCCTCTCGTCGGCCGAACGTCTTGTGCCTCTTCGTGCCGTTGATCATCGCAGAGGAGCAGAGCATTCGCTATTGCTGGAAGAAGCGTTGGCGGAGGTTGAAGCGCTCGCCTCCGTCAAGGAATGAGAAGCAATCGGGGGAAGCAGCCTGACGAGAGCATCAAGCAGGGCTATTCAGCGACGGTATCCACGCCTTGCGCAAGCATGAAGCAGCCTGAGGAGGTGACAGCGCGACTCCAAGGGCTTCCCTGGCTGTCGGGGAGGGAAGGGAAGGGCGTTGGCGAAGCGCGCGTCGAGAAGGTGGAAACGTGCTCGCCGGCTATCCGGACTGAAGGCGACGGAGCCGACCTGGCGTCCGATGGTCTAGCAACGCAGAGGGCGTGCGCAGCCGTCGCTGCTTGCGCAACGTCGAAGTCCGACGGTCTAAAGACGTAGAGGGCGTGCCCAGCACTTGGCTTTCAATATAGAGTCAAAATGCAGATCGTCGCAGAGCCTCGGACGGCGTTCCACGAACGAGGGCTGAGATCTGCACATGCGGCTATTGTGTTGAAGCGTCGCGACGAGTCGGGCGTTCCGCGAACAAGGGCTGGGATCTGCGCCCGACGACTCATGGGCTCAGCGTGATCCACTCCCCAGTGCGAGCCGCTCGGTAACACGTATCCACAAGCTGTACCGCTCGATATCCATCGAGAGCCGTCACCGCTGCCGGTTGCCCGCGCACGATGGCGTCCACGAAGGCCGCGTCCTCCTGCACGTATCCCCACCGCCATTCCTCCTCGAGATCGGTGAACTCCTGCCGAATTGGCGATGCCCTCGCGCTCGGCGTGTAGATGAGACGCTCCAACTCCTGAGTCTCGATCGTGGCATGCGCGCCGAAGATCTCCACCCGCTCGAAAGGGAAATGCCAACTGGCATCGGCCGAGGAGGTGAGCGTCGCATGCACGCCGCTTTGAAAACGGAGCAGGATCGAGAAATCCTCCAGCTCCGAATACTCATGCTGAGAGGCATGAACCGCCACGCTCGCGACTTCCCCGAACCACCACCGCAGCAGATCGAGCATGTGGATGGTGGTCTCGTAGAGGAATCCCCCCGTGACCGAAGGATCGCCCACCCAGGGCGGAACAAGGAGTTCCCCGCGATTCATCTTGGCGTGAACGGCATGCGGACGAAAGCCCTCCTCCTCCAGAAGTCGCCTCACGGCTCGATACACGGGGGCGAAGCGGCGATTGTGTCCGACCTGAACGACGCTCCGACTTCGGCGACTGGCTTCGAGCACCCGATGGGCATCTTCGACTGAGGTCGCTAGCGGCTTCTCGCAAAAGACGTGGCGCTCGGCCTCCAGAGCGCGAAGCGTCGCTTCGACATGTTGCGTGTTCGGCGTCGCGATGACGACCGCTTCTACCCGTTCGAGCAAGGCCTCCAGGCTCTCGACGGCTTCCGCGCCACAGGCCTGAGCGCAGGCGCGAGCACGCTCCTGCTGGATGTCGTAGACGGCCGCCAGATGCACGCGCTCGTCCCGCGCGAGAATTTGCGCGTGCCGTTGGCCCATGTGACCAGCCCCCACAATGCCGATTCGAATCTTCGTCATGCGCGTTCCAAAACTCGTTCCGCGGCTGCCTTCGCCCGAACGGCCAGTTCTGCCGGATCCCACTCCCAATACTCGGGGCGAAAGAGTTCCACGCTCACTCCCCGATCGTAGCCGAGCGCTCGCAGCCTCGACCAGATCTCTCTGAGCGGCAAAATCCCCAGGCCCGGGAGCAGCCGATGCTCATCGCGCAACTCCGATTTCGGCCGATCCTCGGCGTCATTGAGGTGAACGATGAAGAGGCGCTCTGGATCCAGCTCCGCCAAGGCGTCGAGCGAGGAACCGCCCACGTAGAAATGGAAGGTGTCGAGGACCAATCCCACGTTCGGGCGAGCGACGCGCCTGACGATCTCCCAACCCGCCGTGAGCGTGCGCACGCTGCATTCGGGAAAGCCGAGGAATTCGAAGGCCAAATTCACCCCATATCGCGCGGCCACATCGCTCAATTCGCTCAGCACCCGCACGGATTCCTCGCGGATCGCCTCCTCGCTCACCCCCTCGGGCCGAGGGCTCGGCACAAGGACGAGATACTCGCAGCCGATCTCCCGCGCCATCGCACACAACTGCTCGCACTCGGCCAGGAGTTCGCTCCACCGTTCCGGAGAACGAAACGTGATGTGCTCGATGGAATTGATGCTGTAGGCCCGAAGCCCATAGCGCTCCAGCGCCGCCCTTAACTCGCGCAACGTCTGGCGCTTCGCATATGCCCGTAATTTCGCCGCCCAGATCTCAATCGCGTCGAATCCGGCGAAATGGGCGACGCGAAGATCCGTCTCCAGATCCGCGCGCATCGTCGTCGCGCCATTGAGAGCCAGGAACATACGCTTCACCTCAAAAACTGATCCACGTTCTCCCGAGTGACCAGCGTCGGGCGAATCTCGACGTGCTTCTCCACGGGCTCGCCGCGAAGCGTCCGAATGGCCAGTTCCACGGCCCGCTTTCCCATCTCGAAGCCGTGTCCGGCCACGGTCCCCTGCAATTGTCCCGCCTTGACCGCGCGCAAGGCTTCCTGAGTGGCGTCGAAGCCCACAAGGAGGATGCGCCCTGTGAGCTTGCGCGCCGCTAGGGCCTCCATCGCCCCGAGAGCCATCTGATCATTGGTCGCAAACACCGCCTTCACGTCCGGATGCGCCGTGAGGATATTCTCCATCACGCTCATCCCCAACGCTCGCTCGCTATTGGCCGGTTGAATTGTCACCAGGTGAATCCCCGGCGTTTGAGCCAACGCCTCTCGAAAACCGGCGATCCGCTCTTCGTGCGTCGAGATGCCGAGGATGCCTCGAATCACCGCCACTTTCCCGCTTCCCCCGAGCGCCCTCACGAAGTACTCCCCGACCAGCCTCCCCCCGAGCCGATTATCCAATCCGACGAAACTCACTCGATCGGGCCACGGCGCCTCCGTATCCATGAGCAGCACGGGAATCCCGGCCGCTTTGGCTTTCTCGAGCACGGGGATCACCTCGGATGGACCTGCCGGAGCGACGACCAAGGCCGAGACCTTCTTCAAAATCTGGTCCTCGAGAATCGCGACCTGCTGGTCCACGTTGATCTCCCGTTCGGGCGCCAGGACCACGACCTCCACATCCGGATGCTCGCGAGCGGCTGCCTCGCAGCCCTGCTTCACCGACATCCACCACTCGCTGTCGAGAGCCTTCGTCACTACGGCGATCTTCCACTTCGCGGTCCTCTTCTCATGACCGCAGCCGTTCAGCAGCAGAGCCGCTGCCACCAGCATGGCCCCGTGAGCGAGCGCCCGAAACGACTTCCCACTCATCGAAGAATCCCCTCCGCGATCGGCACAATGATAACACGCGAGCCGATAGCGAACGAACTCATGGAGGTGGGACTTCTCGCTGCGATCAGCACGCTGATGACACGTGAATTCTCCCTCGACGGCATCCGGTAAAGACCCATCGTGCGAGAGCGCTCGATGCCGAGATGGCCGAGTCAGTCGCCGCGGCGATTCGAGTAAAAGCCCGAGAACGCCCACGGCTCGCGATCGCGCAGCTCCGCGAGGCGAAGCGCCCTCTCTCCGTCGTCGCTCGCCCTCTTGACGATCCCCGAGGGTCGCCGCACACTTTATGGCCGGAATTTGGCTTTTTTCGGCCAAATTCGCGAGCTGATCGAGCCAAGGTGCGGCTTCTCAACGGATCGGCGAAGGGAAGCTCAATGCCATGAACTCATCGAACCCAAATCGAGTTGCCGATGTCGGCGCGAGGAAAGCAATGCCCGCATCTGGCCACCCGACCGAGGATAGAACTTTCTCTCAACGGGGCAGCGATTGTGAGAACCGCGTGGCCCTGGACCCACGAGCCAGATAGTAGGGAAGGCATTGAACCTTTTCTTCGATGACGGTGAAAGGAGGCGCCATGGGAAAACAACACCGGGGCAAGAAAGAAGATTATCGCATGCGCACGCATCTCATTCACGGAAACTTCGAGAGCAAGCGGTGGGATTTCGATCATCACATTGTCCCCCCCATGTCGGCTTCGTCCGCCTATCGGCTGGGCTCGGTTCATCGGGGGGCTCAAGGATTCGTCGAGTTCGCGTCGGAAGAAGCGGGATTGAGCGGGCACGTGCCCATTTACATTTACGATCGTCTGGACGAACCGACGCGCGGCCTCTTGGAAGAGAATCTGGCCTATGCTGAGGGGGGCGAGACGGCCGTCTGCTTCGCCAGCGGGATGGCGGCCATCAGCGCCGCCATCGGCGTGACGACAAAAGCGGGCGATGAGATCGTCGCCCACCATCTCTTATACGGGTGCACATACAGCCTGTTCGCAAATTGGTTGCCACGCTACGGCATTCAGGTCAGATTCGCTGACCTGACGAAGGCGGAGAGCTTTTCTCAGGCGGTGACGGATCGAACCCGCGTCGTCTATTTCGAGACGCCGGTGAATCCCACGTTGGAGCTGATTGATATTGCTCAAGTCCGGCGCTGGGTTGATGAAATGAAGGCTCGTCATCCCCAGAGGGAACGGCCGATCATAATCGTCGACAACACCCTCGCCACACCGTACTGTCAACGCCCGCTGGCGCTCGGAGCCGATTTGGTCGTGGAAAGCCTGACCAAGAACATCGGCGGCTTTGGTACCGATATGGGCGGGGCCGTCATTGGTCCGCGGCGCTACCATGGGCCGCTGCTCCTGTACCGCAAGGACTTCGGCGGCGTGCTCTCGCCCAAGAACGCCTGGCCCATTCTCGTGTATGGCCTGCCGACGCTGGCGACCCGGATGGTCAATCAGCAGAAAAGCGCCCTGCGAATCGCTCAGTTTCTGGAGCGACATCCGAAGGTCGCTCGCGTGTCCTATCCGGGACTGGAATCGTTTCCGCAGTATGACTTAGCCCGCCGGCAGATGGTCAGTTATGACGGCAAGTTTGCTCCCGGCTCGATGATCTATTTCGTTTTGAAGGGCGATGGAAAAGCCGCCGCCGAAGCAGCGGAGCGATTCATTGATTACATCGCCAAACACGCTTACAGCATCACGTTGGCCGTCAGTTTGGGGCAAATCCGGACCTTGATCGAAGAGCCCTACTCCATGACGCACTCCGCCTTGCCCGACGAGGTGAAGCGTCAGAGGGGCCTTGAGCCGGGAGCAATCCGGCTCTCGGTCGGCCTGGAAGATTGGCATGACATCATTGAGGACCTGCGCGTCGCCTTCGAACACATCTGAAGCTGAACCGCCGAGAACGCCAAGAACAGCGAGCGTTCGCAAAGATCGTCTCCCATCTCGTTGGTTGGCGTTCTCGGCCACCTCCGTTCGTGCACCCTAATCCCGGTGGCTGTCCCCCTCACGCTCCCATCGAATGGCCACACTTTCGGCCCCACCGGCGGGATCGTCCCGAGGTGGGCCGACGAGTGGGGTAGGACGCCACTTGGCGGTCGTGACCGCTCGCCCGGTAGAACGCAGTCACCAAGAATACTCCGTTCGCAGCCAGCATCATCTCCCGTCGGGATTTCCGTTGAATCCGCGTCACATCCTTGGCTACCGCTTTGAGCCGTGTTCATCACTGTTTCTTCCGAAGGGAATCCGCATGAAGTTCGATCGCGAGCGATTCGCTTCCTGCGCGGCAGACCCGCTAGATGCCCCAGCGTCGGGCGATCGCCGTGTCTAAGCCCCACATTGAGGACATTCCGCACGAAGCGAGGAGCATCAACGACGTTGCCTCTTCCGGAACCGTTCGGCCCGATGAAAACCGTCAACCGACCAAGCTCAACCCCTACTTCGGCGAGACTCTTATAGTTGCGGATTGCGACCTTGCGAATCCTGGGTGTTCTCCCGTTTGAGCATTCCTCTCCCCAGGGTCCAACCAATGGCCGGCTGTCCACCTTAACCCTCGTTCGCCGCTCGCCTACGGTTGCGCTCATCTTACAAGATCTCTTCGCCCGGTCATCACAGGGGGACCCAGCTCATCGCACTCTCGGATCAATGAGCGCAAGCCGATTGCTGGCAGCGATCGCCGCAAGCCGTCCCGTCGAAGAGCGAGAGAGGGAGAATGCGCTTTCTCCCGTGGCCAC
>JANWYV010000043.1 GCA_025055075.1 Blastocatellia bacterium | reverse complement strand
TCGAAATCGTTCACCCGTCCCTGGAATGACGGAAGCTGCGCTTCCAGCGCGCGCAGCCGACTCGCCGCTCGCGGCACGAGGCTCAACGGTTCTCTCCACTCCCGATGAACGGTCGTTCCCTCGATGACGCGCAACTGAATCTCGTACTCACCTTGCCCGAGCCCACGGATGGGCATGGTAAAGTCAACTGGCGGGTTCAGCGGCGCGATGATGTCGGTGGCCACGACGCGATCCTGGTGAAGCAATGACCAGCGCACTTCCAACGATCGTCCCGGGCGTGGCGTTGAATAAGCGGTGTGCAGCGTCCAGCGCGGCGCCGCTTCTTGCGTCGGATCGAGGAGGCGCGGACCGCGAATCACCAGAGCGTCGGCCCATTGCCGCTCTGCCGACGGCGTGCCCGCTTGTTCGAGCTTGAAGATCGCTTGCGCGACGGAGCGACACGTCTCGGCGAAGCGATTCAGGAAAAAGTTGCTCACCGCCTGCGAGATCATCGGCACAGCCCGCGCGCGCGCCTCTTCAGAGTCTCGGGCTCGCTCCCAAGCCGCGTCCAATTCCCTCAATTTCACCGCCAGGTCGCGGCGCGTGGCTTGAGTGGTTTGAGCGATCGCGCCGCTGCACAAGCAGAGCACAATCGCAACAGCGCCATTCACACGGCCCACGAGACCAAAACGCCTCATAACGCAAAGGTTCCTTTCGGGATGCTTGCCATCGTTCACCGAGCCATCTGAGTCTAGGACATTGCAATCCCTCGGTCAACATTTGGACGGAGTATGCCGAAACCTCTCGCGCCTTCTTCGAATCGCGCTCGGAGACAAAGCCGCGCGTTCGAGAACTTCCGCGCGAAAGGATCTCGCGCTCTCGCTGTCCACATGCGGGCGACCGATGGACGGGCGGTGAGAGCGCGACGGACGCTCATCGAGGAAGATCACCGAGACGATCCGACGCCGGAGCCACTCTCCGAAACGACGACCAGAGCGACAAGGAGCAGGGAAGGACGCATCCGCATTCGAGTCGTCAGTTGCGGGTTCGGCTCCGGCGGCGAGGATCGTCGCGCGGGATCTGGTCGAAGGGGAGGTTGAGGATGGGGTAAGCCTCCCAGTCTTTGTAATCGAAGTGCCACCATTCGGCGGGATAGACGATGAAGCCTTCAGCTTCCATCGCTTCCCGCAATCGCTCGCGATGCCACCGTTCGAGCGACGTCCCTCCGGGATAATCGGGATAGGCGCGATCGGACATCTCGTCGTAGACGCTCGGCATGCGCACGGCCCGTCCGGTTCTCTGATCATACAGCGTCAGATCAATGGCGCAGCCGCGATTGTGGCGCGATCCCACGGCGGGATCGGCGACGAAAATTCTCTTGTCGGGCGGCGTCGCTTCCCAAAAGATCTTGGTCACGTACCAGGGCCGATAGGCATCGTGAATGAGCAGACCGAGACCTTCGGCTTTCAGTTTGCGATGCGCGCGCACGAGCGCTTCGGCGGCCGGGCGCTGCAGAAAAGCGCGCGCTTCGGAATAAACCGGCGTGCTCAAGAAATTGTTGGTCGTGGCATAGCGAATGTCGAGTTTGAGCGTGGGATCGAACCGGATGAGTTCCACGAGCTCTGGTTCTCGCGTCGCTCCGCGAGCGACGGGCGGCGTGGCGGCCAGAGCTTCCCGTCGCAATTCTTCTACCGGCCTCATCGGCGTGATGCGAAATACATTCCCCTCTTCAGGACCCACGGCCCGTCGTTTGAAGACGATGCCTTCCAAGCTGACGGCGGTGGCGCGTCCGCGCCGATCGCGAGTGAACGTTAATTTCTCGCCGTCATAGAGGCCTCGGGCGGGAAACTGAAAGACATCGCGGCGCAGTTCCCGCAGGGGATAGAAGAAGAACCACTCGATGAGGGCGTAGAGCTGCCCGTTCTCCTCCAAAATGTAGAGGACGTTGTGATCCCAGCCGTATTCGCCGATGAGTCCGCGCCAACGGGGGGGAACCGGAGCCGGTCGTGTCGCGGGAATGCGCTCGTATTTCTGCCCGTTGATGAGCAAGCCATCGGCGCTCAACTCGAGCGTAGTGCCGAAGGCGTGTCGGTCGTCCACGATCAATTGACCACCGGCTTGCCGGATCCTCACCCGGAGCCCTCTGAGGAAGGCATACACCTCGCGGCCTCGCCGAATCACATCAACGACCTCTTCTCCTCGACGGTAGCGTCCGCGCAGTCGCTCGGCCATCTCCGGCGGAACAGGCGATGTCGTCACAAGTGTCGGAAGCGGCCGATTCTCTCGCACGGCGAGCAGAATGCGCAGAGCGGCATCGGCGATGCGCTCCACCACCCTATTGGAAAAATCTTTCGTCGCGACCACGACGACGCCCAGCTTTTGGTCGGGCAAGGCCGCTAATTCGGTGGCGAATCCGTAGATCGCGCCGCCGTGACCGATGCGCCGATGGCCATCCAGTCGCGAGATGGCGAAGCCGATGCCAAAGCCCGACGCTTCTCCTGCGAACTGCGGCGTCCACATCTCCGCTAACGTCTGCGGTCGGAGCACGCCGCGACCTCCAGCGAACAAAGCGCTGAGGAATCGCGCCAAATCCACTACCGTCGAATACATGCTGCCGGCGGGAGCCATGCCGAGTTGGAACGTGGGCGCCTCGAAGACGCGGCCGTGATAGGTCCACATATACCCCTTGGCCAGATCGCGAATCAACTCCGGCTCCGGCTCGAACGAACTTTTGCTCAAGCCGAGCGGCTGCAACACGGCTCGCTTCACGTATCGCGCGAAGGGCTCTCCCGAGAGCCGCTCCAGCACAGCGCCGACGACAGCGATGCCGGCATTGGAATACTTCGTCCTCGCGCTCGGCGGATAGATCAGTTCGGTCTCGTTCAAACTGGCGACCGTCGCCGCGAGCGTCGGCTCCGTGGGATCAAAGTAGTGACCGACGGGCGGCTCGCGCACGAGTCCGGCACGATGCGACAGCAACTGACGCAACGTGATCGGCGTCCCAAAAGGGTTCTTCGGTCGAAAATCGGGCAGAACGCCGGTGATCGGCGCGTCGAGGGAGAGCTTGCCCTGTTCCACCCATTGCATGATGGCGATGGCAGTGAACAGCTTGGACACAGAGCCCACTCGATAGACGGTCCCCGGTGTGGCTGGAATTTTCCGCTCCGGATCGGCGTAGCCGAACCCGCGCGCCCAGATCAGCCGCTGATCATCCACGACAGCGATCGAGAGCGCCGGTAAGTCCTTGTCGGCCATCTCGTGCCGGATGAACGGCTCGAGAACAGCCGTGAGCGCAGCGCTCGCCTCTGGCTGGATCGCCTCAACCGAAGCCCTAGAGCTAACGTTCCATGGCCCGACGCACCACGCGCCGAGAAGGAAAAGCGCGACGACGGATCGGACGATTCGATCGCTCATCATCGTTCGCTCCTGCGAAGATCGCGACGGTCGAATCCTTCAGCCCGTCGGCTGAAGCGGTTGCAACCGCTCGCGTCGAATGGTGACCGTTTCGATCTTAGCGCGAGAGAAGAAGACGGGGAAATAGCGTCCGTCTTTCCAGAGTTCGAACAGGTCGCGATAGTGAGGGCTGGTGGGATCGCCCGATTGTCCTGGGGCGTTC
>JANWYV010000042.1 GCA_025055075.1 Blastocatellia bacterium | reverse complement strand
GTTCGCCTGCCCGTATAAATCGGCAGCCAATCTCCCCCCTCCACTCGGTAGGTAACGACCGGCTCCCCCAAACGCCCCTCGCCGCTCAGTAGGTCAGCTTGGAATGGATCTTGGGGATTCCGTAACTGAGTAATCCCACGATGATCATACGTGAGCAGGAACTCTTCAGTGCGAATTGTTCCGGAGAGGTTTTGCCCTGATACTGGCAGAAACTGCAGGAAAAGAGACGCGACCAGGCTCAGGATGATAGGCGATCTTCCTACCTTCAGCTTCATCTGAAGTCTCCTCCCCAAAAGGGACACAGGCTTTCCAGCCGGGAATTTTCGCGGGCTGGAAAGTCCATACCAGCGCAAGCTTTCTCGCCTGCGTACAATCGCAGACGAAAAGGTCCGCGCTCTCCTACTCCTAGATTCCGGCGCGCTGGCGGGCGCGGCGGATGACGGCCTCCATCTGATCGCGATAGGTCGTGAACGTGTCGTCCACGACGTTGAGCGTGGGAATCTGCTCATCCCGCAGCGAGAGCGTCTCCGGATTCCAGCGTCCGAATCCCGCTTCGTGCACTCCGGTGCTGCCTCGTCCTGGAGCTGGATGGCTGAGATGCTGGAAAGCGCGCGCGTATTTCTGCACGGCCGCCGGATAGGCGAACTGCGAGAACACGTGATAGAGCGGGATGAACTCCAGGAGCGCATCGTAATGCATCTCGCCGCAAGCCACCACATGCGGATATTTCGCTCGCAGGTCGAGGACAAGTCGGCGCGTCCCTTCATGCATATCGGCCTGCGGATTGTTCACCCACCCCCCAACGATATCGAGGAAATAAGCGTCCACGCCATAGCGCTCGATGACCTCCGAGATTCGCTCAAAGAGGTGCTCACGCCAAGAGGCGACGCCGAGATTCATGTACGACAGCCAGCCGTCCTGATGGCGATCGTTGTCCCAATCCACCCAGTTGAGATCAAAGCGATCGCCATCAATCTTTGACGTCGCCGCATCAGCTAAACGGGCAAAGACGGGTTGCTGACGATTGGCGGCGTTGGCTCCGAACATCGGCATCATGCGAAAGCCCAGCCGTTGCGCTTCGCGGATGAGTCGGCGGAATCCCTCTTCTCCACCCATACGCGGCGCGGGCCGATAGAGGGGATACTCCCAGTAGTATCGCCCGTCCCAGGCCGACAGAAAGACGAGCACGCGATCCGCCGGGATGCGCTCAGCCACCCAGCGAAGGATCTCACCCATGCGAGCGTAGTCGTTGAAGATGTAACCCGTGTAATGCATGCCATGGAGCGTCACCACGAGCGCGATGCGTCGCAGCCAGTCAGGAACATCTGGGCGCGTCTCCCACGGTTGCAGGCGATAGACGCGCTCCAGGTGTTCGTAGTGCGCACGCGCGATTGCCTCTACCGTCGGCGCTCGTCCGATGCGCCAACGGGGAAGCGTCACCGTCGTCGAGCGCGTCCAGCCTTCCAGTTCGCACACGGCTTCCAGGCGATAGCCCCTCTCCCCCGGCTGAAAGTAGTAGCGTTTGGTCCGCACCCGGTCATCAAGCGACGAGACGAAGAAGAAGTCTCGCTCTCCCGCCTGAACGATTGCCAACGGTGTCTCCATCCCTCGCGCTGCCCCTGGACCGAACAGGTCGCCGCCGGAGAAGGGATAGCCCAAAAGCACTTCATCCTCTCGCGGATCAAAGAAATTCTGCAACGCGCTAGAAATGCGACCGCGCGGCACGCCTCGAAGGATCGTCGTCACCGCCTTGATGGGACGATTCATCTGAACCGTCGCCGTCCATTCGATGAACTCTCCGCGCTTCTCCAGGCGCGCCTGCAACCGTCCCGGAGCTTTCTCCTGACCTCCAGCCCAGATGAGCTGATCGCATTCCAGCTCGAGCGCTTCCCCACGCACGTTCACTTTCATTCGTTCCCGATCCAGCCCATAGACGTTTTCGTAGGTGAAGATGAGGAAGCCGAACTGATACCCCTCGAACTCGACCGACGGTTCCGGGAAATCAAAGCTGAACTTCATGTACGATCGCCCCCGCGGGGGGACGTGAACTCCACTCGTAGAAGTGAACGGATGGATCGTTCCGTTCGGCACTTGGAGAACGACGCGAGCGTCTTCAAAGCGAAGGGGGGTCGACTTCGCGATCACCCCGACTCCGACTCCCCCCAAGCCTTGAAGAAATGCACGACGAGAGCAACGCCCCTTCATCCTTGCCTCCTTTGAGATCTCTCACCGCCGCTCCAGATCATAAAATCGCCAGGAAGAGCGAAAATCTTTGGTGAGCGGCTGGCGGGTGAGGATAGCGCGCACCATCTCCACCGGAATGCGCCCCTCTTTGAGGATGGCATCATGGAAAGCGCGATTGGTCATCTTGCCCGACTCAACGAGTTCACGGTGCAGGGCGCGGAACTGCAAACCTCCGAGCAAATACGCCGCCTGGTAGAGCGGTCCGTACTGTCCGCCAAACGACCGTCGCACCTCGGCCTCCGCATTCGCTCGCTCATGTCCCACGCGCTCCACCAAATATGTGATGCACTCCTCAGGCGTCATCTCGCCCAAGTGGAACTTGAGCGAGAAGATGATCCGGGCGCAGCGATGCATCCGCCAGAAGAGTGCCCCGATGCGATCCTCCGGCGATTTGTGAAATCCCAGGTCCCACAGCAACAGCTCCCAATAGAGCGCCCACCCTTCGCCCCAGAAGGGCGTGCTGAAGAGATTGCGATAGGGCTTATATCGG
>JANWYV010000041.1 GCA_025055075.1 Blastocatellia bacterium | reverse complement strand
GCTCGATGAGCGGACGGCGCTTTTGGAATACGTGCTCGGGCGAGAGGGAGCGGTTCTTTTCGTCGTCACGCGGGATGGCTTTCAGGCGATTCGTCTCGGGGCGGTGGCGGAGATTCGAGAGTTGGTGGAGAAGCTGCGAGCCGCGATCGCGCAAGGGCCGTTGCGGGCGGCGTATGTGAACTATGTGGCGAACGCTCGGTTGCTCTATCAAGCGTTGGTGCAACCGGCGGAGAAGTGGCTCGCGGGCAAGCAGGAGCTGATCATCGTGCCCGATGGGATTTTGTACTATCTGCCGTTCGAGGTGCTGTTGGCCAAGGGGGAGCTGACGACGGAGGATCCGCGCCGCTTGCCGTACCTGCTGAAGACGTATGCCGTGAGCTATGCGCCGTCGGCGAGCGTGTGGGCCAGTCTGGCGCGCGAGCCGATGAAGCCCGTGCAGAAGACGTTGCTCGCCTACGCCGATCCCGTCTATCGAAAGGTGGAGGCGGAGAGCGCAGTTGGTCGGGCTTTCGGCAGCGCGTTCGGAGAGGTGAGGAGCCTCTCGCCGTTGCCCCACAGTCGTCGGGAAGCGCAAGAGATCGCGCGACTCTATCCGCGAGCGGAAGCGGTGGTCTACGTGGGCGCGCAAGCGCGAGAGGAGAACGTGAAGGGCGAGAAGTTGGACGAGTTTCGGTTCATTCATTTCGCGACGCATGGGCTGCTCAATGAGAATGCGCCGCAGTATTCGGGGCTTGTGCTGACCTTGCCTTTGGCCCTTCGGGATGCGCGGGAGGATGGATTGCTGCAGGTGTACGAGATCTTCAACCTGAAGCTGAATGCGGAGCTGGTGGTGCTCTCGGCTTGTGAGACGGGATTGGGCAAGCAAGTGCAGGGCGAAGGGCTCGTCGGATTGACCCGCGCCTTTTTGTATGCAGGAGCGCGGGCCGTCCTGGTGAGCTTATGGAAGGTGGCCGATGTCTCGACGGCGGAATTGATGGTGCGGTTGTATCGGCATTTGAAAGCGGGCCAATCGAAAGCCGAAGCCTTGCGACGCGCGCGCTTGGAGCTGCTGCAAGAGGAAGGATTCGTGCACCCCTTCTATTGGGCCCCCTTCATCTTGGTGGGCAGATCGTGAGATGAGGCCTACGAGTGGCTGCTCGCGGACGTTCGTCGCTTGTGGCATTGCGCGATCGTATCGTCGCCGAATTTCCGCGGATCGGATGCTCGTGGACGTTCATCGCCCTTCCTCCCAAGCGGAAGATCGCGGCGGCGCGCGATGCGACCGGTAGCCATCGAATGGTCGAGAATCGCTTGGGCCGCTGGACGAGTCGCGATTGGACGAGCGGCGAAAGGTCGTCCTCAACCTCTCGCCATCGGATAGACTCGCTCGGGCGGCTGGACGGATCGCAAAGGGCCGTTCTCGACTTCTTGCTATCGAACGGTCGAGGATCGCTCGGGCCGAGCCCGTGCGAGTCGAACGCGAGCGAACTCTTCGGCTGCTGCGCCTTTCGTTCGGCGTTTCGCGCGGCGTTTTTTCGATGCTGCTGCAATTGGGTTTCCATCTCGATGTTTGGAATCGTCTGCCGTTGGAGCCGTTCGAGCGTACGGCAGGCGAACGCCGGGAGTTGCTCTGCGCTCTCAATGCTGGGAGCTGTCGTAGAGGTGCGATCCCGAGGCGAATCGTTGTCCCGTTTCGCCTCGACGTTTGGAGGCGCCTCTTGACGCGCGTGGGCGCGTAGCAAAATTGAAAAGCCGCGAGGCGGCGAGAAGCGATGGAGCGAGCGCTTTGGGAAGTCGGCGAATGGCTTTCGCTCCGCTCACGGAAAGTCTCCTCGACGCCTCGACGGTGCGAACGTTCAATGCGGTGGCGGTGTAACTCAGATGGTTAGAGCGAGGGATTCATAACCCCTAGGTC
>JANWYV010000040.1 GCA_025055075.1 Blastocatellia bacterium | reverse complement strand
GATGAGCTGCTCGGGGTGGCGGGTCAGGTGGAGATCGCCTACTTTCTCGAAGCCTCGCGGGCCGTGGTGAAAGGGCCGTATGACCTCTCCCTCGTTGAAGGCTCGATCACCACGCCGCATGATGCGGAGCGCATTCATCAGGTGCGTCGCGCTTCGAAATACCTGGTCACCATCGGCGCGTGCGCCACGGCGGGCGGCATTCAAGCGCTGCGGAATTTCAAAGATGTGCGAGAGTTCATCTCGATCGTCTACGCTACGCCGGCCTACATCGAGACGCTCAACAAATCCACACCGATCGCTGATCACGTCTTCGTTGACTTCGAGCTGCGAGGATGTCCCGTCAACAAGCACCAACTGTTGGAAGTGATCAGCGCGTTTCTCAACGGACGGAAGCCGAACACGCCGCCGCACAGCGTCTGCATGGATTGCAAGCGCCGGGGCATCGTCTGTGTGATGGTCGCGCAGGGTGTACCGTGTCTCGGCCCGGTCACGCATGCCGGATGTGGAGCCATCTGTCCGGCCTATCATCGCGGGTGCTACGGATGTTTTGGCCCGAAGGAGACACCGAACACCGGTTCGCTCAGTCAGTGGTGGACTCGCCTGGGCGTGAGGGAACAAGACATCGTGCGAGCATTTCGCGGCTTCAACGCCTATGCCGAACCGTTTCGCAAAGAGAGCGAAGCGCACGAGAAAGTGTGAAATCGCTTTCGCTGACGGATGGGTTGGGGCGGGCGGTCTGTTACCAGCTCGACATGGTTGGATCCGTCAGCTCTCCCCATCCGCCGGTTCGCTGAAAGGACGGAGGGTATGGCGACGAGAACGATTAAAGTGGATTATCTCGCCCGCGTGGAAGGTGAGGGCGGGTTGTACGTCAAAATCAAGGATGGTGAGCTTCGAGATGTCAAGTTGAAGATTTTCGAGCCGCCGCGCTTCTTCGAGGCGTTCTTGCGCGGTCGCTCCTACGCCGAAGCGCCCGACATCACCGCACGCATCTGCGGCATCTGCCCCCTCGCCTACCCGATGAGCGCCGTCCACGCCAGCGAGGATGCGTTTGGGATCAAAGTGGACGGGCAGCTCCGTGTGCTACGACGGCTCATCTATTGCGGCGAGTGGATCGAGAGTCACGCGCTGCACGTCTACCTGCTTCACGCCCCTGATTTCCTCGGCTATGCCGATGCCATACAGATGGCTAAAGATCATCCTGGTATCGTTCAGCGCGGCCTCCAGTTGAAAAAGGTGGGAAACGAAATCGTGGCGCTTCTTGGTGGTCGAGAAATCCATCCAATCAACGTTCGCGTCGGCGGCTTTTATCGAGTCCCCGCAAAACGAGAGCTGGCTCCTCTGGCCGAGCAACTGAAATGGGCGCGCGAAGCAGCCCTGGAGACGGTCCGATGGGCGGCGACGCTTCCCTTCCCCGAGTTCGAGCAGGACTATGAGTTCGTCGCTCTCCGTCACCCGGATGAGTATCCCTTCAATGAAGGGCGCTTGGTGTCCAATAAAGGATTGGACATCGCC
>JANWYV010000039.1 GCA_025055075.1 Blastocatellia bacterium | reverse complement strand
CGGGTTTCGACTCGGAGCGAGGGGGTTCATTGATTTCTTCGCCAATGTCGCTCCGCGCCTCTCCCTCCGGTTCTGGGAATTGCTCAGCCAGCGACGATATGACGAGTTCGACGCCTTATACGCGAAGCTTCGCTTCGATCCATTCATTCGCCTCATTCGCCCGGAGCAGCAGCGTTGGATTGGAGTTGGCGAAGGGCCGACATCGCGGCTGTGGTTGAGGCTCTTCGGTATGGAGACAGGGCCGGCCTTTCCTCCGCAGGCCCCGCTTTCGCCGGAATACGAGGAAGCCGCTCGACTCGTTCTAGAGCAAAGCGGCCTTCGGGAATGGGTCGAGTGGCATCCAGAGGTCATCGCTGAAGGGTGAGAGATGGATCGAAAGCGAGAACAATCGGCGGCGTGGTTGGCTCGAAGCGAGCGCGTGATTCCCGGAGGCGCGCAGACGTTCAGCAAGAGCCCGAGGAGTTTCGTTCAAGGCGTCGCTCCGAATTTCTTAGCGCGGGCTCAGGGCGCCTTCGTGTGGGACGTTGATGGCTATCGCTACCTCGATTACATCATGGGCCTGGGAGCCGTAATCCTGGGACACGGAGACGCCGACGTGTTGGAGGCCGCGCGCACACAGATGGAGGCGGGGATCAGCTTCAGTCTTCCGCATCCGGTCGAAGTCGAAGTCGCCGAGCGGCTCGTTCGCTTGATTCCCTGCGCCGAGATGGTGCGGTTTGCCAAGAATGGATCTGATGTCACTACGGCTGCCGTGCGCCTCGCCCGTGCCTTTACGAGGCGCGAGAAGATTCTCTGCTGCGGGTATCATGGGTGGCACGATTGGTACATCGGCACCACTGACCGAAATCGGGGCGTGCCTGAAGCCGTGCGCCACCTGACGTTTCGATTTCCCTACAATGACCTGGACGCTCTGCATCGCCTCTTCAACGAACATCGGGGAGAGATCGCGGCTGTGATCATGGAGCCGGTGACTTTCGATCCTCCTGCGCCGGGGTATTTGGAAGAAGTGCGGGCGCTCTGTCACCGCCATGGTGCCCTCCTCATCTTCGACGAGGTCATCACGGGGTTTCGCTTTGGATTGGGAGGCGCGCAGGCCTACTTCGGTGTTGTGCCGGATTTGGCGTGCTTCGGGAAGGCGATGGCGAATGGATTCCCCCTCGCGGCCTTAGTCGGGCGCGCTGACATCATGCATCTTCTCTCCGAGCCCGATGTCTTCTTCTCCACCACGCACGGCGGAGAAGCCGTCAGCTTAGCCGCCTCTCGAGCCACCTTGGAGAAACTCGAACGGGAAGATGGTATCGCGTCGCTCTGGCGGCTTGGGGCACGCCTCAAGGAGGGAATCAATGCACTGCTCGGGGAGCATCGGCTCGCTGATCTCATCGAATGCGTCGGCATGCCCCCGTTCACGGCCTTGCGATTCCACGTCCGAGATGAAGAAGAGCAACTGGCCCTTCGTTCCCTGTTTCAACAAGAGGCACTCGTGCGCGGTATTCTCGCATTCGGCTATCACATGCTCAGCCTCGCACATTCGGAGGCCGATATTGAATGGACTCTCGAGCAGTACGCCGAAATCTTCGCGGTGATCGCCGATGCTGTGCGTCAAGGAGACGTGGCGGCTCGTCTGAAAGGGCCTCCGATTCGCCCGATTCTTCGTCAGGCATGAACGCTTTCGACATGGGGAGGAGGACGGTGATGCCGACGATTTGGGAATTATTCGATCTGAAAGGACACGTGGCCATCGTGACGGGAGGTGCCGGGCGGCTCGGTTCGCAAATGTGCGATGCGTTGGCCGAAGCCGGAGCCCATGTCGTCGTCGCTTCGCGAGACCTGGAACGTTGCCGACAAAAGGCGAACGAACTCTCTGAACGGTTTGCCGAGGCTATGGCCGTCTCCGTAGATGTGACCGTTCCAGAATCCGTGCGCGCTATGAGGGACGCTGTCATGGCCCGCTTCGGTCGCATTGACGTCTTGGTGAATAATGCCTATAGCGGTCTCCACCGATCGTTCGAGGAGATGACACTCGAGGAGTTCGAGTCCGCTGTGCGGGGTGGTTTGACGAGCACCTTCCTCTGCGCACAAGCGGTGAGTGCGGTGATGAAAGAAGCGGAGCGAGGGACGATCATCAATATCGCGAGCATCTACGGGGTCGTGTCTCCCGATCATCGAATCTATGGGCGAACGGGCATCAACAATCCGTGCAACTACGGGGCCGCGAAAGCTGGCGTCATCCAGTTGACGCGGTGGCTGGCGACGTATCTGGCCCCCTATGGGATTCGCGTCAACTGCATCACGCCCGGAGGATTCTACGACGAGCGGCTGCGCACGCTGCCCGATTATGAGCAGGTCTTCGTTCCCAACTACATTGCTCGCACTCCCCTCGGACGTATGGGGGGAGCGACCGATTTGAAGGGCGTCGTAGTCTTCCTCGCCTCGCGCGCCTCGGAGTATATCACCGGGCAAAACATCATCGTGGATGGGGGGTGGACGGCATGGTGATCCCACAGCGCCTGATCTATGCTTATCCGTGGGATTTGAAAGAAGAGGGGATCGAAACCGCTCTGGCGACGATTGCTGATCTCGGCCTCACGGCTGTGAGCGTGGCCGTGAGTTACCACAGCGGGAAGTTCCTCTCCCCACGCCATCCGCATCGCCGGGTCATCTTCCCGGAAGGCGGGGTGATCTACTTTCATCCCTCCGAAGCGCGATTTCGCGATCTGCCCATCCGACCTGTGGTCAGCGAACTGGTTCGGGACGAAGATGTGCTCGCTGAAATCATGCGAGCGTGCTCGCGCTATGGACTGCGGTTCATTGGTTGGGTCGTCGGCACGCATAACAGCCGATTGGGGATGCGGCATCCAGAGTTTCTCTGCCGAAATGCGTATGGGGACCCGTATGTCTATGCCCTCTGCCCTAGTCATGAGGCCGTGCGGGCTTTCCTGCTGGTCTTGGTCGAGGACGTGCTCGAACAATATCCGCTCGATGGTCTCGAAGTGGAGTCTTTCGGGTACCTCGGGTTCCTCCATGGGTATCATCACGAATTCTACAGCGTGAGCCTTGGGATCTTCGAACAGGCGCTGCTGGCGCTTTGCTTCTGTTCGGCTTGCGAGCAGATGGGGAAAGAGGCCGGATTAGACGTGAAACACCTGCGGGAGAGTGTCCGTCAAACGCTCGACCGGAGGCTGAACGGATCGGTCGAGCGCGGCCTGACGACGGCGGCCGATGACGTGGCGGCGCTCCTGGATTTTCTCCTCGCGCACGTGGAGCTTCAAACTTATCTCAAGCGGCGCAACGAACGCGTGACGTCGCTGCTTGTTGAGCTGGCCGCGCTCACTCGTCGGAAGGGAGTCGAGCTATCTTGCTCTGGGCCGGTCTTCGCTCGTCCCACGGCCCTGGGATGGGTGGAAGGCCTCGACCTTCGCGCTGTCGGAACGATCGTGGATCGCTTTGTGGTGGCTCTGTATTTCGAGGAGGAGGAACGGCGAATGGCCGAGGCCGCTTTCATTGCCGACCTACAGCTCCCCTGTGCTTTGGGAGCGGCTTTGAATCTCGGCCATCCCTATACCCGAGCGGTGGAAGAGGTCGAGAGGACGATTCGATACGTGGCGAACCTGGGGTTCACCAGCGTGGGTTTTTACAACTACGGGACGCTTCCCATTTATCGGCTTCAGTGGATTCAACGCGCTTTGACGTCATTGGAGGGACGATGATCGTTGACGTCCACACGCATGTTTGGCGACGCGAGCATTGGTCGGAGGAGCTAGCGCGCGAATCCCAACGCGCGCGTGGTTCTCCCATCTTATTGGACGTGACCGAAGAGGCGTATGCGGAGGCGTTGCGCGCCGTCGATCGCGCGATCGTCTTCGGCTTGCGGGCGCAGCACGTGGGGCTGCTGGTGCCGAACGATTTTGTCGCTGAATTCGTCCGCCGCTTTCCGGAGAAGCTCATCGGGTTCGCCTCCGTGGATCCCCATGAGTCGGACTATATGGGCGAGCTGGAACGAGCCGTCGAGGATTTGAAGCTCCGAGGGGTCAAGCTCGGCCCTGTCTACCAGAATGTTCACCCCATGGATGAGCGAATGTGCTCGATTTACGACTACTGCGAACGGCGTGGTCTGCCGATCATCATCCATCAGGGGACGACCTTCGCTCGCCGCGCGCCTCTTCGCTTTGCTTCTCCCTTACTTTTGGAAGAGGTTGCTTTTGCCCATCCCGACTTGGTGATGATCATCGCGCATCTCGGACATCCGTGGATCGCGGAGACGGTCGTCCTGATTCGGAAGCATCCGAACCTCTACGCCGACATCTCGGCCTTGCATTATCGTCCGTGGCAATTCTACAACGGGTTGATGCTCGCTCTGGAATATGGCGTCATGGGGAAATTGCTTTTCGGTTCGGATTATCCCTTCGCTACGCCGGGAGAAGCCCTTGAAGGCGTGCGAGGGGTCAATGATTTTGCTCGGCGGTGGGGGCTGCCTCCTCTACCGGAAGAAGCAATCGTTCAAATCCTCGAACGCGATACGCTGCGACTGCTGGGACTCTCATGAGGGAGGGAAAGATCGGCATCGGTGTGATCGGCTGCGGGGCTGTGGCGCGTGGGTTTCACCTGCCGGCCCTGCGACGAAATCCGGACGCCGCGCTTCTGGCGCTGGCGGACGTAGACGGAGTGGCGCTTGATCGTGCCGCTCGTGAGTTCCGGGTTGAACGGGCGACTCTCGATTATCGCGAGTGGATCGAAGATCCTGCGATCGAAGCGGTCATCATTGCGACTCCTCCGGAGGTCACTCCGGAGATCGCAATCGCATGCCTTCGGGCCGGCAAACACGTCCTCTGCGAAAAGCCCATCGCGATCTCGCGCGAGATGGGGCTCCGCGTGGTGGAGGTCGCCGAGACGTCGGGACGAAAATTCCAGGTCGGATTCATCTTTCGCTTCAATGCCGGTGTCCAAATGCTCAAGCGCTGGATCGCCGAAGGCGCACTCGGATCCCCCATGGTGGTTCGCCTCGGAGCCTTCAATGAGCCATGGATGGTCACTGATCCCGATCACAATCGCCGAATCATAGATGCGCTTCCGACAAGTACGCCTTTGGTCGCTGGGGGAGCGCATTTTGCCGATATGGCGCTTTACTTCATCTCCGCTCCGCCGATCCACGTGGGTGGGGTGTCGGCGAGAACGCAGAGCGAGCTTCCCGAAGACAACCATTGGATCGGGGTCATCGAGTTCGCGGACGGCTCCATTTGTAAGTTGGAGATGGCATGGCTCCATCCTATTGCCCAAGCCGATGAGCATCGAGGTCCATATCCTCAGGTGAAATATCCAGAGATCGAGATCTTCGGCCCGCGGGGGATCGCTTGGCACGATCTGCGGACCGGTCGCACGCAGCTCGTTCGCTCGGAAGGGGTCATCCGAAAGCGCCTGCCCCCTTATGAGCTGAACTTCGATAGGCAACTGGAGGCTTTCCTCACAGCGATCCGAGAGGATCGTCCGCCATCGCCGGATGCTCGCGATGGATACCGGAGTCTGATCCTGACGCTCGATCTGCAAGAGGCGATTCGTCGCCATACAATCCTGGAAATCGCTCAGGAGGAGTACAAATGACGACCGTAAAAAGGGAGACCATTTGGGAGAACGCCGATGATCGTATGTTCGATCTCCTCATTACCGGAGGCCGCGTTCTCGACGGCACGGGGCGTCCGGCGGAAGTGGCCGATATCGGGATTCGCCAGGGGCGAATCGTCGCTCTCGGTGCGCTCAAGGAGCGACCGGCGCGGGAGCGCATCGAGGCGAACGGATTGATCGTCGCCCCTGGTTTCATCGACATCCATACGCATTCGGATATTTCCCTCTTGTTGAATCCGGTGGATGAGCCGCGCCTCTGGCAGGGCGTGACTACCGTCGTCTTCTCGAATTGTGGTATCGGATTTGCTCCGGTGACCGAGGAATTGCTCGCGAAGTTAAGGCGGATATACGCTGGGAGCTTCGGCCTTTGGGAAGTGCCATGGCGATGGCGCAGCGTCCGGGAATACCTCGATCTTTTTGTCGATCGGACGGCGGTGAACATCGCCTACCTCGTCCCTCACGCGGCGGTGAGGGCTTTCGTGATGGGATTGGAACAGCGGGCGGCCACCGAACGAGAGATCGCGGAAATGGCGGACCTCGTGCGTCAGGCCATGGAGGAAGGCGCTTTCGGCCTCTCTACGGGACTCACCTATCCCCCCATGCGGTGGGCAACGCATGATGAGCTGCGGGCGCTCCTTCAGGCTGTCGGGGAAAAGGGGGGATTTTTCGCCATCCACATGCGCAGCTATTTCGAGGGATTGTTCGACGCGTTGGCCGAAACTCTCACCCTCGCTGAGGAGACGGGTGTGCCCGTTCAAATCTCTCACCTGCAAACGGCCGGACGCGGGAACTGGGGCAGAGCCGAAGACCTCCTGGAGATGATCGAGCGGGCTCGCGAACGCGGCGTGGATGTGACCGTGGACTCCTATCCGTATATGGCCGGTTCGACATATCTGCAAGAATTCCTGCCGGAATGGGCGCAAGCCGATGACGCCGAAGCCATCCTCGCGCGACTGGGAGACCCAATTCTGCGCGATCGTATCATCGCGGAGCTTGATGCCGCTCCCCGAGATTGGGCGAGCGTGATTGTCAATGACCTCGCGACTGCAAAAAATCAAGCGCTCATCGGACGCTCGCTTCAGGACATCGCGAGGACTCGTGTCTGCTCTGTGGGGGAAGCGATCGTGCAGCTCCTCCTTGAAGAGGACCTCTGCGTCTCGATCATCTCCCATCATGGGAATGAAGCGGACGTGTGCCGGATCATGCGTTATCCCTTCCATATGATCGGAAGCGATGGGCTTGAGGCCGCGCAGCAACCGCATCCTCGCCTGTATGGAGCATTCGCGCGGTTCCTCGGCCATTATGTGCGCGATCGTCAGCTTCTTCCTATTGAGGAGGCTATTCGGAAGATCACGGCGCTTCCGGCGTCTCGGCTCCGTCTCTCCGATCGCGGGGTGATCGCCGTCGGTAAAGTCGCCGATCTCGTCCTCTTCGATCCGCTCGCCATCGGCGATCGCGCCGATTACGCGCATCCGCGCCAATTCGCGCAAGGCGTCAAGTATGTGCTCGTTCGCGGTCGCATCGTGAAAGATCCATCCGGGATCACTGGGGTGTGTCCCGGAGAGGTCCTTCGCCCATGACGAGGTTCGAGGGATAGAGAATGAACTGGCGCGTCCTCGACGAGGATCGAGAGCTTTTCGCTCGGGAATTGGAGACGTTCATTCCGCCACGTCTCTTCGATGCTCACGCGCATCTTTACGAGGTGCGTCACTTCAGCGGCCATATTCCGCCTTTGTGCGCCGAGGGGCCTGAGCGCGTCGGCATGGAGATCTATCAGGCGCTCATGACGGAGATGTTTCCGCAGCGGCGAATCGAGGGGCTCTTCTTCGGCTTCCCCAATGCCAGTCTGGACCTGATGGCCGCCAACGATTTCGTCGTCCGAGAGGCGAGGCGTCGTCCGCATTCCCGCGCGCAGATGCTCATTCGTCCGGACATGGATCCAGAGCTGATCCGCGAGACTGTCCGGCGAGAAGGGTTTGTCGGCTTGAAATGCTATCACGTCTATGCCGCAGAGCGTCCCACGTTCGAAGCAACGATCCCCAGCTATTTGCCCGAAGAGCATGTGCGCATCGCGCATGAGGAGCGGCTGACGATCACCCTCCACATCGTGCGCTCGCGCGCGCTCGCCGATCCGGCGAATCAAGAGGCGATTCGACAGTATGCCAAGCGCTATCCGGACGCGCGATTCATCCTCGCGCACGCTGGCCGCGGCTTCAATCCGCATCATACGGTGATGGGGATCGAGGCGCTGCGCGGGCTGGGGAATTTGTGGTTCGACACCTCGGCGGTGACCGAATGTGGCGCGTTCGAGGCTATTCTCCGAATCTTCGGTGTGGATCGCTTGCTCTATGGCTCCGATTTCCCCGTCTCCCATATGCGGGGCCGCTGTGTGGCGGTTGGCGACTCCTTCCTTTGGCTCTCGGCCCATGACCTGAGCCGCCGCACAGAATATGCGGATATCCGCCCTGTCCTCGTCGGGATCGAATCGCTGCGGGTTTTGAAGCTTGCCGCGTTGAATCTCAGACTCTCGGATTCTCAAATCGAAGCTCTCTTCTTCGGGAATGCTGTTGAACTGTTGGGAGTGGGTGGAGGGTAGCCGTCTCGTGTACGCTAGAGGATCACCGTGTGGGTCACGGCGGAGAGTGTGCAGAGCATGAGGAGAGGGATATGCGCTTAGCGAGTTACGTGTGGCGGGAAAAGGAACAGGTCGGGATCGTCGTGGGGGAGTGGGTCTACAGTCTGAGCGTTCGGGATCCACAACTTCGCGATGTGGGCGCTCTTTTGGAACGAGGAGAGGAAGTGCTTCTACAAGCACGGCGGTTGGAGATGGCGATTCGAGAAGGAGAACGAGGGGTTCCGCACGAGGCGATGGCGCCGCTTTCGGAGGTGCGGCTTTTACCGCCGGTGCGGAGGCCGGAGAAGATCATCTGCTTGGGCTTGAACTATCGCGATCATGCGCGAGAGGCAGGGATGCCGATTCCCGCAGAGCCAGTTTTCTTCGCCAAGTACGCCAATACCCTAGCGGGGCCGTATGATCCGATCTTGCGACCGCTGGCTGTCGAGCAGCTCGATTACGAGGTGGAGCTGGCCGTGGTGATCGGGAGAGAGGGGAAATATCTCTCTGAAGCGGAGGCCCTGGCGTATGTAGCGGGCTACATGGTGCTCAACGATGTGAGTGCGCGGGATTTTCAGTTTCGGACCGGCCAGTGGACGCACGGCAAGACGTTTGACGGCTTCGCTCCCTGCGGTCCGTTTCTGGTGACGGCTGATGAAGTGCCCGACCCTCACGGCCTGCGCTTGCGGCTGTGGGTGAATGGGGAGCTGCGGCAGGATTCGCACACGGGGGAGATGATCTTCTCGATCCCGTATCTGATTCACTACTTCTCGCAGCTTTTCACGCTGCGGCCTGGGGACATTCTCTCGACGGGGACGCCACCGGGCGTGGGCATGGCCCGTCGTCCTCCGGCTTTCCTGAAGGACGGGGATGAAGTCGTCGCCTGGATTGAGGGAATCGGCCAGCTCTGCAACCGCGTGGTGATGGAAACCCTCACGCAAGATGGCCCTCCCCCTTGCGACGCCCGAATTGATGCGGAGCATCTTGACCTTTCCAAAGACCATTAAGCCTTTACTAGGAGGAATCAGCGTGCGGATTATTGATCGGGGCGTTATCTTCGATGCGACTTCCGCTCCGTTGGAGGCGCGCTTCTGCACTTTCCCGTCGCTGGCGCGGCTGGAGAGTGGAAGACTCATAGTCGGCTTTCGCTCCGGCAGCTCCAAAGATTCGGCCGACGAGGATGTCCGTATCATGGCCAGCGATGATGGAGGCTATACGTGGCAGATGGTGTTGGACGGATTCGGAGAATTCCCACCAGGCAGTGGTGGCCGCATCCGCTGCATTGCGCTCACTGCTCTTGGCACCAGGCTTATCGCCTCACTGGCTTGGGTAGATCGCTCGGATCCGACGCGGCCCCTAGCGAATCCTCAGACTCAGGGGCTTCTGCCCACCAAAGTGTTTTTCACCTGGTCCGAAGATGATGGGCGTTCATGGGTGACGCCCCATGAAGTCCCTTTGGCGCCTCACAAAGGCAACGCGACGACCGGCTCCCTGTTGCTTCTGAAGGATGGTCGGCTGGCATTACCCTACGAAGCCTGGAAGGAGTACGATGATCCTCGTCCGGGGCATCACCACGCTGCCTTGCGCATCTCTGCCGACGGCGGTATGACGTGGGACGAGATGGCGATTGTCGCCCACGATCCGTCTGGGCAAGTGCTCTATTGGGATCAGCGTCTCACCATGGATCCAGAAACGGGGGAGTTGATCGCCATGTTTTGGACATACGATCGCCAGGCGCAACAGGACCGGGATATCCATATCGCTTGGGGCTCGCCAGATGCCCGACAATGGAGTCAGCCTGTCTCCATTGGCATTGCCGGACAGATTTGTGCGCCCCTAGCGTTGGGAGACGGTCGTGTCTTCGCCGCCTATGTGCATCGTCATGATCCGCCCAGCCTGAGGGCCATCCTGAGCGACGATTTCGGCAGGACGTGGAGGACGGAAGAGGAGATCGTCTTCTACGAGAAAAAGCACGGCGGTCGGGAATCAGGTATGGGGGGCAAGCGCGCTTTTGATGAGTATTGGGTGGATATGGGCCGCTGGACTTTCGGTCATCCAACTCCCCTGCTGCTGCCTGATGGCACGGTGTTCGTGGCTTTCTACGCTGGTGATGAGACGGCGATGGGCATCCAGTGGGTGCGGCTCGCACTCTAGAAACGCCTCACCAAAAAATCGGTAGGTCCACACGGAATCGTGGCGAAGGCCCCAGGTTCCGAAATTACCTAATTCAGCTCCTAGGTCGTCACCCATTGTGCCGAGGTTGATTTTGCTGTCAGGGATCACGCTTTGGGTTGACTCCAGGTCATCGGGTCGGTAGATTGACGCATGTCCCTGCGCCTCGTTCGAGGAGCGCATCTGAGGAAGAACCCAAGGCAAGGGAGTCGCGTGTGGGCGAGAGTCCTGGGCAACGAATCCTGATCGTTCACGAAGGAGCGATCGGCGATCTCCTGCTGGCGTTGCCGGCCATCGCCGCGGTCCGACGAAGCGCTCCCCAAGCTACGATTGAGTTATTTCGGACATCCGGCCTTGCCTCCGTTGTTGGAAGGGCGAGGGCTGGTTGATCGCGCTCATGCTTTGGATTCGCTGCCACTTTATCACCTCTTCAACGGAGAGATGCCAGAGGACCTTCGGGAGCGCCTGACTTCCTTCGATTTGATCATCTCGTGGTTCGGGAGTGGAAACGACGCTTATCGGCAAGCACTGAACCAGTTACCGGTTCGCGCGCTCGTGGCCCGATCCATTCCTCCCGCCGATGGCGGAATTCATGCGGTTGATTATCTCATCCAGACGTTGGCGTGACGACTGACGAGCGAACACCTCGACTTCCGTTGACGGAATTTGATCTTCCCGACAGTGGAGGAGACGGAGTGGCGCTGATTCGAGCCAACCGATGGGATGTCGTGGGGGGCCTCAAAGGAGGTTTGGGGGATCCATGCTCGGCGCGTCTCCGGCATTGACTTTTCAAGGACCTTTGGCTAAATTCTACACCTTCCTTCGAGGGCTTCTTTGACAATGGGGATCGCGGGAGCGGGCGTGGCGCAACGGTAGCGCATCAGCTTCCCAAGCTGAGTGTTGCGGGTTCGAATCCCGTCGCCCGCTCCATTATTTTTTTGCGAGGAATGCCAGTGCGCTCGAAGGATTTCGCCATTGGCCTCGCACAGGACCAGGACGTCCTCTGCCACCTGAGGGTGGTCGCCCATTGATGTTGGCTCCGGGATCAACAGAAATAGGGGTTGTTCCAACTCGCGGAGGTGGTTTTGAAACGCCGAATCGCCTCAATAGGGAGTGGGCTTCGCCATTTCCTCAAAGGAAGTTCGGGCATATGCGGAACTTCACGCGGGTGACGACGCTCAAGCTTCGCCATCCCCTCAAAAGAGGTTGAGCTCAGTCGCCTCAGTCGAACATTCAAGAGGGGATGTGGTGCCGGAGGTCGGAGTCGAACCGACACGGCCGTCTCAAGCGGCCACCAGATTTTGAGTCTGGCGCGTCTGCCAATTCCGCCACTCCGGCCCACCTCTGTTCTCGCGCCGCAGCCATTCTAGCGAGGGGATGCGCGCTGCGTCAAGCTGAGGGGGCTCGTCATCCCTTCGCAAGAAGGGACGCCGAACACCAGAGAGAGCACTCTGCGGGGGAAGAGAACGGGCCTTGGTGTTCTCTCAGAGATGTCGCTCATCCTCCGAACGCGTTCTCACGCCTGAAGCGAGGGCGCGGGATCAGCCTCACAAGGATTCGCGATGTTCGCCGAAGACGCGACGGAGGCAGTCGCTGATCTCGCCGAGCGTCGCGTAGACTTCGACAGCACGGATGATGAAGGGCATGAGATTTTCGGTCGAACGAGCGGCTTCCTCCAGCTCGGCAAGCGCCGTGCGCACGGCCGCGTGATCGCGCTCGGCCTTGATGCGACGCAAGGTCTCGATTTGCGCGCGCTCGATCTCCGGATCAATGCGGAGGACAGGAATCGGACGCTCTTCGGGAAGGACGAAGCGGTTCACACCGACGACGATCTGTTCGCCCGACTCGACGGCGCGTTGATATTCGTAAGCAGATTCGTGAATCTCTCTTTGCACCCATCCAAGCTCAATGGCGCGCAGCATCCCGCCCAGCGCCTCGATGCGTTCGAGATACTCGAAGACGCGCCGCTCGATCTCGTTCGTAAGGCTCTCAATGGCATACGAGCCGCCGAGGGGATCCACCGTGTCGGCGACGCCCGATTCATAAGCGATGACCTGTTGCGTTCGGAGCGCCAAAAGAGCCGACTCCTCTGTGGGCAAGCCCAAAGCTTCATCTCGCGCATTGCAATGGAGCGATTGCGCGCCGCCGAGCACGGCCGCCAGAGCTTGTAACGTGACGCGGATCACGTTGACCTCGGGCTGCTGGGCCGTGAGCGTCGAACCGGCCGTCTGCGCATGGAATCGTAACATCATCGAACGCGGATCGCGCGCTCCGAAGCGCTCTCGCATCAATCGCGCCCAAATGCGTCGGGCGGCGCGGAACTTCGCCACCTCTTCGAGAAAGTGGTTGTGCACGTTGAAGAAGAAACTGAGGCGCGGAGCGAACTCATCAACGATCAATCCGCGGTCCACGGCCGCTTGCACATAGGTGATGGCGTCGCCGAAGGTGAACGCCAATTCTTGTACAGCCGTCGCCCCGGCCTCGCGGATATGGTAGCCGGAGATGGAGATCATGTTCCACTTCGGAACATGGCGCGTGCAGAACTCGAAGATGTCCGTGCACAAGCGCAGGCTCGGCCCGGGAGGATAAATGTACGTCCCGCGCGCGATGTATTCCTTCAGGATGTCGTTTTGAACGGTGCCACTCACGCGATCCCAGGCGACGCCTTGCTTGCGCGCGACGACCAAATACATGGCCAGCAGAATCGGCGCTGTCGCGTTGATCGTCATGGAGGTCGAAACGCGATCCAGCGGGATGCCCTCAAAGAGCGTCTCCATATCGGCGAGCGTGTCAATGGCCACACCGACTTTCCCAACTTCACCTTGTGCGAGCGGGTGATCCGAATCGTAGCCCATCTGCGTGGGCAGATCGAACGCCACGCTGAGCCCCGTCTGCCCTTGTTCCAGAAGATATCGATAGCGGCGGTTGGACTCGCGGGCCGTCGCGTATCCAGCGTATTGGCGCATCGTCCACAACCGCCCGCGGTACATCGTCGGATAGACGCCGCGGGTGAAGGGGTAGGCTCCCGGCTCGCCTAAGTCGCGCTCGGGATCGAACCCGGCGAGGTCGCTCGCCCGATAGACGGCCTTCAGTTCAATGTGAGATGAGGTTTCAAACCGCGCTTTTCGCTCCGCGCTCTTTGTTCCCGTCGGTTCCATTACCCCTTTCCTCCTCTCGCTTCTCCGAAGTCCCGATCAATTTTACGGCACCTCGACATCTTTCAGGAATTGGAAATCGCCGGAGGTGGGGATGGTCGGAATGCGCACGCGGGGATTCGCCAAGGCGATGTTAGCCGGATACCAGAGGTAGATCCACGGCACATCCTCGGCCAGGATCTCCTGAATTCGCGCATAAAGGGCGCGCTGTTCAGCGCGATCGTTGGCCGCCTCAGCGCGCGCGATCAGAACGTCCAGTTGCGGATTTCGATAGCGGGCGCGGTTGAGGAAACCCGTTCGTTCCGACTCCCGGATCGTCGGATCGTTCGGAATCGAGCGGGAGCCGAAGGCCGCTTTGAAGATGTCCGGGAATTGGTTCGCGCCGATCTGCCGGAGGAAGAAGAGCTGGAAATTCCCCGTGTTGATGTCGTTCAAAAACGTCTGGAATTCGAAGGACTGAATCTGCAACTCGATGCCGATGGCGCGCAGTTGCTCTTGAAGGGCCGTGGCGATCTTTCGTGGATGTTCGGCCGAGGAAGTCTTGAGCGTGAGACGAAAGCGCGGCTGCGGACCCTCGCCGTCGGGATCGCGATACCCGGCCTCATCCAGCAGTTGGCGGGCACGCGCCGGATCGTATTCGTAGGTCTTCACGGTTTCGTGATAGGCCCAATGCGTCGGCGGGAGGACGCTCTTGGCCGGTCGGGCTTGTCCGCGCAGCAGGTTCACGATGATGGCCTGGCGATTGATCCCGTAGGCGATCGCTTGTCGCACGCGGCGATCTCGGAGAATGGGATCGGTCGTGTTGAGTCCGAGGTATTCGAGCGCAGCGCCGTCAGAGATCGCGACCTGGAGCTGTTGGCTCGCTTGCTGCTCGGCCACGAAGTCGGGCGAAAGTTGTGCGTTCAAGGCGAAGTGAACGGTCCCCCCGAGCAGCTCCAGAGCGAGCGTCGTCGGATCGCGCACGATCTTCACCCGAAGTTGGCGGACGCGCGGTGCGCCCTGAAAATGCTCCGGGAAGGCAAGCAGTTCTACCTCTTGGTTCTCCACGTAACGCACGAATCGGAAGGGGCCAGTGCCGATCGGTTGTCGCGCGATCGTTTCGCCCGAATGCTCCGGGATGATGCCGATGGCGATCAGATCCACGAGCAATCCCCGATAGGGCTCGCGACAGCGAAAGACGACGGTGTGAGAGTCCACGGGTTCGACGCGTTCGAGCTTGCTTAAGGCCGCTCGCTTAGGGGAGTCGAACGTCGGAGCGATCAGCGTGTTGAACGTATAGGCGACGTCCCGCGCCGTCAGTTCTCGGCCATCGTGGAATCGCACGCCGCGGCGGAGGCGGAACGTATAGACGGTGAAATCGTCGGAGATCTCCCAGGACTCGGCCAGCTCCGGGATGATCTCAAAGCGTTCGTCCTTCTGCGTGAGCGTGTTGAAGAGGAGCTGCTGCAAGCGCGCGGTCACGGCGTTTGTGGGGCCGCGCGGATCGAAGGTCAGCGGCGGTGCCTCAATGGCGATGACGAGGGTATGCGTCTGTTGCGGGCGATGGCATCCGAGCGGGGGGAGGAATCCGAGGAGAATGAGCACCATGCTCATTCCCCATTGCCATCTGCGTCGCGCGCCGATCCTCGCCCTGCGTTCGGCTGTCATCGCGAGCCTTCCGCCAACATGCGCGTGAATCGCGCAAGCGCGCTGAACAGGGAGGATGCCGGAGTCCCCGCTCGGATTGTCGGGAGGGCATCCAGAAGGATGAGGGAGCCAAGGGCTGAAGTGAACGTTCCCCTCAGGCCCAGAGGATCGCGGACGCCGAATCCGGTCAACAATTGCAGGGGAAGGGATTCGACCGAGCGCGCGTCGGCGACCAGTGGCTGTAACCATGGGAGGCGAAAGGCCGCGCGCGTCGCGTAGACGCCGAGCGCCGCTTGAGGCGGTCGCTCGCGCATCCACTGCGCGAATTCCGGCGTGCGTCCGAGGACTCGGCCGCGATCGCGTTCATCCAGAAGTCGCTTCGCGCGTTCGGGACGAGCGATGATGGCCTCCGCAGCGGTGACTGCGACCGCGGTATCATCCGCGAGGGGATAGATCGTATGCGCACCATGGGCGATGGGGCGTAGCCCCTGTCGTGCGACGACTTTCTCCAAGATGGCGCGCAAGCGATCGGAATTCCGCACGGAGAGGATGAAATCGCGCTCGATGAGACCGGCCGATGACGACCACGCGATGGCCAGCTCGGATCCGAGGGCAGCCAATAAGTCCTCCTTGATGCGGAACCCAAGCTGCGTCTCCAGCAACGCAACGGCGGCTTCCGGCGATTGCCCTCCGAGTTGGGCCGTGAGGAGCGGTCCGAGCGTCGCCAAAGTGGCCTCATAGAGGCGCATGAGATCCACTCCGGCGAAGATCGCGAGCGCAGCGTCTTCGGGGATCGCGTGCGCTGTGGCGAATTCGATGGGCGGCAACTCCGTCAATGCCGCGATCATCGCACTGTGTCCCCGCTCAATGAGGACGCAATACTCTTCACGAACCGTGCTCCCCTCGAGCGCGAGCGAGGAGCCGACGGCCTTGAAGGCCGAGAGACCGATGAATTGAAGGATCGGGACCAAGAGCGAGATCGAACCACTCGAGGTGCGCGCCGTCAGTTGGCCGATCAAATATGGCATGATCCGTTCGAGATTCAGGAAGGCGAAAGCCGTTCCTCCAGCGCATCGCTCGCGGAGGAGGCGAAAGCCAGAGGATTCCGCAAGCGTGGGCTTCTTCGCCGGATCCTCCACCAGGCGCTCGATGGTCGTCGTCGGCCCGAAAAGAAGCACGCGTCCCATCCGGGCGAAACCGAGGGGCTCACCCTGAAGGGATTGGCTCGTTTGAAGGATCGAAACGGATCGTCCCTGGTGCGAACGCACGGGGCCGAGACGTTCAAAAGCCACGCGCAAGTGTTCGACCGCGCGTGCCGCGCTCTCGCTCGAAGTGGCTTCCGCGAGTACGATGACGCGGAAGGAATCCGCGGCCTCTGGGACGACGAGCGCGTATCGAGCTTCCGGACCGAGGCTCGCAGCATCGGAAAGATCGTGGTGATTCGCGATCTCGCGGAGATAATGAGTCAAAGGGAGCGAGACCCCAGCGACAGCGCGCGCCAGTGCGCTCTGCCGCACGCCTTCTCGAAATGCCGAGAGATCGCGGATGAAAACGACAGCCGCCACATCATGAGGGATGTGCGATTCAAGCCCCGTTTCTTGCGGCTTCACGGGCCGCGTGCCCTGACGGCGTTGTGGGACACTCGCTGACCCTTCGCGCACAAGACCCGTCGTCGGCCCAAGCGCGAAGAGTCCCATCAAAAATCCGCTCCAAAAGACTCGTGCCTTCATGATCTGATCCCCCCTTGATGCGCTTGCCAACATTATATCACGCCACCGATTGGATGCCCATTTGCTGTGCGTCCGCGTTGGGAGAAAGCCGTCAGGATGTCAGCCGGACGAAGATGGGCGCGAGCAGGCCTCGATTGATGGGCATCTTTGACTCCGCCGCTGAACCCGCGCGCATGAACGGCCTCAGCAGCCGCGGCGAACGGCGAGAGCGTTTCCCATGGGAGTGCGGAGTGATCCGTTGCTCCCCGGAGGCGCGAACGGGAGCGCAAGGTGGAGAGGCCGTCATCCGGCATGTGCGATCGGCAGTTGATGGCAAGCCTTTCCATCGAGATGAGGTCGCCATCGGAGACATTGAGCGCGATGTTGTTCGAGTGACGGGGTTCGTTTAAAATTGGCCTTCTCAGTGACGATAGGGGATCGTGCGTGAGAAGGCGGATATGAAGAAGGTCGCGATCATTGTGTCCAACGGCAGTTTCAACAATCTCTTCCAAGTGAGCACGCTCATTCGCGCGTTGACGGCATCGCAGGAGACCTCAGTGCGCGTCTTCTTTCGCGACGAAGCCATCGTGAAGGTCACTCGGGCGCGCATCAACGAGTTGAATTTCTCGGACCTCGTTCGCCCGATGGAGTCGGAGATCATGCGGCGGCTTCGGGAAGCGGACTTCGTGGACCTGCATGCCTTCTTGCGCGATTCCAAAGAGCACGGTGATGACGTGCGGCTATTCGCTTGCACATCCTCGATGTACATGTATGGCGTTCGGGAGGAAGATTTGATCCCGGAGATTGACGGCGCGCGCACGCTCACGGACTTCCTGCTGGAAGAAGTGAGCGATGCGGAGAAGGTCTTCACGTTCTGATCGGCGATGAACAGGAAAAGCTTTCGTATTGGGGATCGGGTGATCGGGGGGCCGGATCTGCTGGTCATCGCCGGGCCCTGCGTCATCGAGAGCGAGGAACATGCCCTCTGGATGGCCGAACGCTTGGCTGAGATCGCGGGGCGGCTCGGACTCCCGTACATCTTCAAGGCCTCTTATGACAAAGCGAATCGCTCCTCGATCCATTCGTTTCGGGGGCCAGGGTTGGAGGCCGGCTTGAAAATTCTCGCCCGGATCAGGCGCGAGGTGGGGGTGCCCATCCTCACTGATGTGCATGAGACGGTGCAGGTCGGGCCCGTGAGCGAGGTCGTGGATGTGCTGCAGATCCCGGCTTTCCTCTCCCGACAGACGGATCTGATCGTCGCCGCAGCTCGAAGTGGGCGTGCCGTCAACATCAAAAAAGGGCAGTTCCTGGCGCCGTGGGACATGCGGTATGTGATCGAGAAGGCGACCACCGTCGGATGCGAGCGGATTCTGGTGACGGAACGGGGCACGACCTTCGGCTACAACAATCTCGTCGTGGACATGCGCTCGCTGCCGATCCTGCGTACGTTTGGGTATCCGGTCATCTTGGACGTGACGCACAGCGTGCAGTTGCCGGGAGGAGCGGGAGGGCGCAGCTCCGGGCAATCGGAGTTCATCGAGCCTTTGGCGCGCGCGGGCGTCGCGTGCGGCGTGGATGGGATCTTCATGGAGGTGCACGATCAACCGGAGCGCGCGCTCTCGGATGGTCCGAATTCGCTCCCCTTGGAGCGCGTGGCTCCGCTGCTCACCGTGCTCAAGGAGATTCATCAGCTCGTTCGCTCTGTCGAGGGGGCGCGTGGAGATGAGGCGACGGTGGCGTGATCGCGTCTGGGGGGGGGTCCTGGCGCTCGCCATCTCGGGAGCAGTGGGGCGCTCTTTCGCGCAGGAGCCGACGGCACCCGCCTATTTGCTCTTGCGGGTGGAGCGCTACGAGGGGCGCGTGAGCCTCATGCCGGCCGAGGCGCGGGCAAGCGTGCGGATGACGCTCACGGTCACGAATCCTTCGTCGCAGGTCGTGGATCGCATCATGCTGCGCCTGGGGCCGATCGCCGAAATTGGGGAGATCCGTCTGGAAGAGACGCCGCTCTCGTTCACTTCGCGCAAAGATGAGATGACCGGACTGGTCAACTACGCCCTGACGCTCCCGGAACCCGTGCGGGCTGGACAAACCGTGCGCCTCGCGCTCACCTACACGGTCCATGTGGAGGAGGCGACGCCGCGTGCGGCGCTGACGCCGGAAGAATGCGTGCTCTTGCCCGAGAGCCTTTGGTTGCCGATGATTCACACGCCGTTTCAGATCGAGTATCGCGTAGATCTGTCGCCCTTCACCTTGAGCATCGAGAGCCCGGACGCGCTCTTTGGTCTCTCCTCGGGACGATTGGTGGCGGAGAAAGTGGAGGGGGGGAGGCGCCTCGTGACGTTCGAGGAACCAATGCTCGCGCAGCCCATCTTCATCGCGCGCGATTTCGAGCGAGTTGGGGGGGATCAGGGCGGCGTGGAATTCCATGTGCCGCGCGGATTGACGACGCTTCGCGCAGAGACGCTCGAGCGCTTGCGGGCGGAGATCGGTCGCCTCCGCGAGTTCTACACGGCATTCTTCGGCGTTCCCCTGGAGCGGACGATACGCGTGATCGCATCGAGCGAGGTCCCGGCCTATGGCGCGCCGGGGCTGCTGATCCTTGATGAGCGCATCTTCGCCCGCGAGGTGCTCGACGAAGACGTGCTCTTCTTCCTGGCCGCTCAGATGGCGCGGCTTTGGATGGGCGCGCGCGTGAACATTCGGGGCGTCGGACATGCCGTCTTGGACCAAGGGATGCCGAGCTATCTCGCCCTCCTCTATCTGGAGCATCGATTCGGAGCGTCTGGTCGAGATCGAGCGATCGAGCGCTTCCGACGAGCTTACGCAACGCTCGTGAGTGGGGGGAGCGCTTACGATGTCCCATTGTTGCGGCAAACGCTGCTGGCGCGTCAGTACTACACGAGCATCTTCAATAAGACGCCGATGGTGTTACGGCTGCTGGCGCACGCGCTCGGACCCGAGCGCTTCCATGGGCTTCTGCGCGACATGTTTGCGCGTTCGGACGCGAATCTCGCGTTCGAGGATTTCCAACGCCGGTGCATGGCGCTCGATGCGTCGGAGGTCATCAAGAGCATCTTCGATCAATGGTTCGCCGACGTCGTGCTGCCGGATTTCGCCGTGGGGAAGCCCGTGGCGGAAGCCGACACGTGGACCGTTCAGGTGGCGAATTTCGGCAGCGGCGAGGCCGTGGTTGAGGTGGAGGGGATCACGACTCAAGGACGACGTCTGCGACAATCGGTGCGCGTCGAAGCACAGGGGTACGGACAGGCGCGATTTCGCGATGAGCCTGTGTCCGTCACCGTAGATCCGGATCGCTTGTATCTTCAAGCCGATTACACGAACGATACGTGGCCTCGGCGGCCCTCGGCCGATCGGCTGGTGAGTCAAGGGACGCTGGCCTTGGTGCAGGGAAGGGTCCAAGAAGCGGAAACGATGCTGCGTCAGGCGCTCGCGCAAGATCCGGATCGTCCGCTCGCGCAAGCGGCGTTAGCCCGCGCGCTCGCGCTTTTAGGAAGGGGAGATGAAGCGGAGGGATACGTGCAGAAAGCGCTCGCTCAGGAGCCGATAGCGCTCGGTGTGTACGCGTGGGCGCAGATGGCGTTGGGAGAGATCGCGCTGGCGCGCGGGCAATCGGCGCAGGCGGCTGAGCATTTTCGCCAAGCGAGCTTCGCCTTCGCCGAGGACATCTCGTTGCTCATGGCTCGCGATGCCCTCATTCGAGCCGAAAGCGCTGCGCAAAAGCTTCCGGCGGTTGAACGTTCCGTTCAGGAGTTCATTCGTCAACTTGACGGCGCGCTCAGCACCGGCCGACCGGCCGCCGTGCGCGAGATCGTCACGCCGCAGAATTTGAAGCGATTCATCACGGGGGCTTCGTTCCTCAAGGAATGGAAGACGGAGATCCTGCGCGCGGAGGCCCTCGATCGCAATCGCGTCCTGGTGGATGCTCGGATCGCGGCGACGACGGTCGGCGGAAGACAAACGTCGTCGCGCGCCCTCTACGTCTTGCGGCGAAGCGACGGGCGTTGGATCCTGAATGACATTCCCGTGTTCCTCGAACGCTGAGGGCGGGGAGGGGGAGCGATGGATGAGGAAATCAAGCGTCGCGCGCAAGCCATTCGCGTGCTCCTCATGGATTGCGACGGAGTGCTCACAGACGGGCGCATCATCCTGCTGCCCGACGGCGATGACATCAAGCTCTTCGACGCGCACGATGGACAAGGATTGAAGCTCGCCGCGCGTGCCGGATTGCGGACGGGGGTGATCACGATCCGACATTCGCGCACGTTGGAGCGGCGCGCAGCCGAAGTTGCCGTGCATCATCTATACCAGGGCGTGGAACGCAAACTCGAGGCCTACGAACGCATCCTGCGCGAGGAGGGCGCGCGCGATGAGGAGGTCGCGTACATCGGGGATGACCTTCCCGATCTTCCTCCGATGCGGCGCGCGGGGTTGGCTGTGGCCGTCGCCAATGCCGTCGAGGATGTCAAGCGCGCAGCGCACTATGTGACTCGATGCGCGGGCGGGCGCGGCGCCGTGCGCGAGACGATCGAGCTGATCCTCAAGGCGCAAGGGAGGTGGGAGCGCGTGCTCGCCGATTATCTCGAAGCGTCGGGATGTTCGACGCTGTGAGCTGCTCGTTGGCGCGAACCGTACCGTTCTCCTGGCGCGCTTCAGATTCCGGAAGGCTGTGCAGGATGGGAGCGCGCGTTCAGTCGGGCATCTCTTCGCGCTTATGTTCGCGCGTGGCGTTTCCCCTTCTTGCTGGTCTCGACCCGCGCCGGTGTGATATAAAGGGGGGTGAACGAGCGCGGAGGCACGGACGGTGAATGTTGATCGCAAGCTCGTAGCCGACATTACCGAAGCCATTTTGGCGAAGCTGCGGGAACTGGACTTGCTGGAGGGACCGGGGCCGAGCGAATGTTTCCAACAACAGCCCGAACTGTTGCGTGACGCGGTCGCCCTGGGGGCGGAGCGGCTGGGAGGGAAACCGGAGCCGGCTGAAACGGCGCGCGATTTGGCGCGCTACATTGATCATACGCTTCTGCGGCCGGAGGCGACGCGCGAAGAGATCCTTCGGGTGTGCGAGGAAGCGCTCGCTTATGGATTCGCCGCCGTCGTGGTCAATCCCTACTGGGTGCGCGAAGTCGCCCGGCGGCTCGAAGGATCAGCGGTAAGACCGTGCACGGTCGTCGGATTCCCGTTGGGAGCGACGTTCTCCGATGTGAAAGTTTACGAGACGCGGCGCGCGATCTTCGAGGGCGCGCGCGAGATTGATATGGTCATCAACATCGGGGCGTTGAAATCGGGACAGGGTGAGATCGTCGAGCAGGACATTCGCGCCGTGGTCGAGGCTTGTCATGAGTTCGGCGTCCTCTGCAAGGTCATCTTGGAGACGGCGCTTCTGACCGAAGAGGAGAAGGTGAAGGCATGCGTCTTGGCCAAGCGCGCGGGAGCAGATTTCGTGAAGACCTCGACGGGATTCAGCAAGGGCGGGGCAACGATCGAGGATGTCCTGTTGCTGCGCCGCGTGGTCGGGCCGGAGATGGGGGTGAAGGCAGCCGGGGGGATCCGCGACGCCGAGATGGCGCGCCGCTTGCTCCAAGCGGGAGCGACCCGCCTCGGCGCAAGCGCGGGCGTGAAGATCGTGCAAGAGGCCGCTCAAAAGGCGCGCGAAGTATGAGCGAGGCGTCCTCCGCGAGTCGTTTGACAGTCGAGGGGGTGGGGTCTAAGATAAGTCACGTCGGATGAGCGCATGTTCAGCGAAGTGATCGGAAAATATGGTGGGATCGCGCGCGATGCCCTCGCCCGATGGTTGGCGGGCTATCGCTTGCATCCGAACCTGCTGACGGTCATCGGTCTGCTGGTCACGATTTGGGCCGCCGTGCTCTTCGCCCACGGACAATTCATCGCCGCTGGATTGGTGCTCATCGTCGCCGGAGCCTGTGACATCCTCGATGGTGCTCTGGCGCGTTTGAGCCGTCAGGTGACGCGCTTTGGCGCCTTCTTAGATTCGGTCTTGGATCGCTATTCGGACGTCATCATCTTCCTCGGCCTGATCGTTTACTTCGCTCGCCCGACGCCCGATCAAAGCCTCTTCTACGTCGTGCTGACGGGGATTGCGATGATCGGTTCGCTGATGACGAGCTATGCGCGCGCGCGGGCCGAGTCGTTGATCCCCCATTGTCGCGTCGGGTTCTTGGAACGTCCGGAGCGGCTGACGTTACTGATCATCGGAGCGCTGACGGAGGTGCCGGGGGCAGAAGGGAGCTATTTCCTTCACAAGATGCCTGCTGTTTTGTGGCTCATCGCCATCCTCTCGCATTGGACGGTCGCGCAGCGCGTCTACTACACGTGGCGGATGACGCGGGCTCTCGATGCGGAGGCGTTCTCCTCGACGCAGGCGACATCGCGAGCCTTCTCCCCATCGGCCTTCACGGGGGGAGCGAGCATGGAGAAGGAGGCGGAAGTATGAAGCGCGAGTCGGGGAAAGCCTGTCCCAGCTGCGGGCGAGCGGTCGCTCGCGAAGCACTGGCGTGTGCGTGCGGCGCGCGCTGGGTGGCGCTTCAACTGCCAGAGCCCGAATTCCGAGTGCCGCGCGTGGGTAAGCCCGTCGCGGCCATGAGCGCCATTGTTCTCACCGTTCTCATCGAGGCGATCATCCTCGTGCATGAGGTGTATGTGAGCCCGTTCGTCTGGACGGAGGCGATCGGCTCGATGCTCGTCTATCTGGCGCGCTTCTTCGTCCCGGTGATCCTGATCGCGGCCTATCTCGCTTATCGAGGGCGGCGAGAGGCGCAGCGCGCGCCCGACCGATACGGTGGAGAACGGTTAGCGCGAGCTGGGCTTGCGGCCGCCATGCTGCTTCTCGCTGTCCACGCGGGCGTCTTCCTGGCGCGCATCCCCCGTATGATTGAAAATGGGCGCATCCGGCGCGAGGCGGCCACGCGGGCGAACCTCTATCGCTTAGCGTGGGCTATTGAGACGTATCGGCAGCAGTACGGCACGTATCCGCGTCGGCTCATTGATCTGCAGGAGATGGATCCGAATTTGAAGCCGGCCGTGGATGCCTGGGGCCGCGAATTCGTCTATAGCGCCATCTCAGGAGATGTCGCGGCGGCAGCGCCGATGCCCTTCCAGCGCTACCAACTCGTCTCGAAGGGCCCAGATGGGATTCTGGGGACGACCGACGACATCGTCCTGCGGGATGATCTCCTGCTGCGGGGGAGAGACGAGGGGATGCGGTGATGTTTCGCAAGATCCTCATCGCCAATCGAGGAGAGATCGCCGTGCGCGTGATTCGCGCATGTCGGGAGCTGGGGATCTCTCCAGTGGTTGTCTATTCGGAAGCGGATGAGCGCTCGCTGCACGTTCGATTGGCGGACGAAGCGTATTTGATCGGTCCGCCGCCTTCGGTGGAGAGTTATCTGCGCGGGGATCGGATCATTGAGGCGGCCTTGCGAGCGGGGGCCGAAGCCATCCATCCCGGATACGGGTTCTTGGCCGAGAACGCGGAGTTCGCGCGCGCCGTGGAAGAGGCTGGCCTCGTCTTCATCGGGCCGAATTGGCAGGCGATGGAGCAATTGGGACAGAAGACGCAAGCGCGCGCCTTGGCGCGTGCAGCGGGAGTCCCCATCGTCCCGGGGACGGAAGAACCGATTCGAGACCTCGCGCACGCGCAAGCGATCGCCGAGCAGGTAGGGTATCCGGTGATGTTGAAGGCGGCGGCTGGCGGCGGTGGGAAAGGCATGCGCCTGGTCCGCTCCTCCGACGAGTTGCCGAGCGCGCTGGCCATGGCGCAGGCGGAAGCGCAGGCGGCATTCAAAGACCCTTCGGTCTACATCGAGAAGGCGATCGAGCGCCCTCGTCACATTGAGGTGCAAATCCTGGCCGATCGCTACGGGCACGCCGTGTATCTCGGAGAGCGCGAGTGTTCCCTGCAACGGCGCCATCAGAAAGTGATCGAGGAAGCGCCGGCCAGTTTGAACGATCCCGAGCTGCGACAGCGCATGGGAGAAGCCGCTGTCCGTCTCGCCCAAGCAGCCGGGTATACCAATGCCGGGACGGTTGAATTCCTCGTGGATGAGGAGCGCAACTTCTACTTCCTTGAAGTCAACGCCCGCATTCAAGTCGAACATCCGGTGACGGAGATGGTCACCGGCGTGGATCTGGTGCGCGAGCAAATTCGCCTGGGGGCGGGCGAACCCCTGCGCCTGCGACAGAGCGAGATCCAATTGCGCGGGTCGGCCATCGAATGCCGCATCTACGCCGAGGATCCAGAGAACGATTTCTTCCCTTCGGCGGGCCGCATCGAGACGCTTCGGCTGCCCTTCGGACCTGGGATCCGTGTGGACAGCGGTGTCTACGCTGGATGGGAGGTCCCGATCCATTACGATTCGCTCCTGCTGAAGCTCATCGCGTGGGGGGATACGCGTCAGCAAGCGATCGAGCGCATGCGATGGGCGTTGGAGGAGACGGCCATCACTGGGATTCGCACGACAGTCCCTCTCTATCGGGAGATCTTCCGCGATCCCGATTTCCTGGCGGGACGCATTGACACGGGCTATCTCGCGCGCTTCCTCGCGGCTCGCAGGACTGCGCCCTATTCGGAAGAGGATCTTCTCTCGCGAGATGCGGCGTTGATCGCGGCGGCGTTGTTCGCCGCGAGCAAACGGGAATCGCGCGAACCGGCGCAGACGACGCCCACGAGCGTTTGGAAGTGGCAAGGACGACTCTTTCAACTCGCGTCGCGACTATGAAGATCGAGGTCGAATCTGAAACCGGACGACATTTGGTGGAGGTCGAGGAGCGCAATGGCGGCCTCACGGTGCAAGTGGACGGGCGCCCTCACGAGGTGAAGGTCTTCACGCCAGAGCCCGGTGTCTACACGCTGCTCTTCGGGCCGCAGGTGATCGAGGCGCGCGTGGAGGGAAATGCGCAGGACGGATTCGTGACGGTGACGATTCGAGAGCGGGAGTGGCATCTTCGCGTGAGAGATCGGCGACACCGGGGACGAACGAGCGAAGTCGGAGCGGAAGGACGCGTCGCGCTCACGGCCCGCATGCCGGGGAAGGTCGTGCGCGTGTTGGCCGAAGTCGGGAGCACGGTACGGGCCGGGCAGGGGATCCTCGTGCTGGAAGCCATGAAGATGCAAAACGAGGTGAAAGCCCCGAAGTCCGGGCGTCTCGCCGAAGTTCACGTCCGCGAGGGGCAGACCGTCGGAGCGGGCGAGCTTCTCGCGGTGATCGAATAAGGAGGAGTATGCCCTCGAAACCGCGCATCGAGTTTCAAGTCGGCGACGAGGTCATGTACGCCGGAGCGGCAAGCGTGCGCTATGGGACGATCATTCGCGTCATCGGAGCAGGCAATGCGCAGATGGTCGAAGTCGAGTTCGAGGACGGGAAGCGAGAGTTGAAGAAAGCTAGCGATCGCGCGCTGCGCTTGCTGCGGCGGAAGGTGGCCGAGGACGTGCGTCCGGAAATTCGCGATCGCGAGGTCGAAGAGGTTCGCCGCAGCGAAACCCGTCGCCGATGAGGAGACCCCACCCGCAAGGGACTCATGGGGTCGCGTGCGCCGGAGGCGGATTCTGCGGACGCATGCGCTCGCTGAGCGTGATGGCGATGTCGCTGTAGAGGACGTACCCCATGAGCAGGAGGATGAGCGCCAGCCCCACCGTCTGAATCTTCTCCCGAAGCGACATCGTCAGCTCTTTCCCCGCCAATCCCATCACCCATTCCACGAAGAGCATGAGGATAAGCCCACCGTCGAGCACGGGAATGGGAAAGAGATTGAAGAGGCCGAGGCTGAGACTGATGAGGCTCATGACGATGAGGAGCTCTTTCAGCCCACGTTCGGCCGCCTTCCCCGACAGATCGGCGATGCGCACGGGGCCGGCGAACGTCTCGCGCACAGTCCGTTGACCGCGGAGGACTTCGACGAGAGCTTCCAACGTGAGGCGCGCGTAGAAGAGGTTCTGCCGAAAGGATTCTCGCAGCGCAGCGCCCATTCCCATGCGCACGGTGCCGCGCGGCATCGGTTCGGGTTCCGGAGCGATGCCGATGCGTCCACGCCCGCGATCATTGAAGGGGACGACTTTCACCTCCCGGCGTTCTCCCTGGCGCACGTAGGTCAGCGTCAATTCCTTCCCGATGCTCCGGCTGACGACAGCTACGAGAATGGGGAAGGTCGTAGTCTCCACGTCATCAATGCGGACGATCTTATCCCCCGGGCGCAATCCGGCCGCTTCCGCCGGCGATCCGCGTTCGACCTGCGCGATGGTCACTCCATCGGTCGTTGGGGGGGGGAGCAATCCCGATTCGCCGACGGTATCGAATCGACCTTGAACCGCTTCGAGCGTGAGCGGGACGCGCAAGCGTTTCCCCTCGCGCTCGACGACGACGATGACCGTTTGGTTTGGCTTCGCGAGCGTGAGGTCTTCCACTTCCCCCCACGTGGGGTTCTGATGGCCATCAAATTCGACGATGACGTCCCCAGGACGCAAGCCCGCGCGTTCGGCGGGAGAGCCAGGGATGATGGCGCCAATGCGGGCTTTCTCGACTCGGTAAGCTGGGCCCGGATAGCTCACCATAAAGAGGGCGGCCGGGAGAGCGATCGCCAGCAATAGATTCATCGCCGGGCCGGCCAACGCGACTAGGAAACGCTGCCACTTCGGTCGCGCCAAAAAGGCCTCCGGTGGAAGCGGACCAAGCTGCGCTTCGTCGGGATTTTCGCCGAGCATCTTCACGTAGCCGCCAAGCGGAATGGCCGAGATGCGATAGTCCGTCTCTCCGCGTCGGAAGCCAAACAAGCGAGGGCCAAAGCCGAGGCTGAAGACCTCCACCCGAATCTTGAAGAGCTTGGCCACGGCGAAATGACCCAACTCGTGGACGAAGATGAGGACCCCGATGACGAAGAGGAACACGATGAGCGTCGTCACAAAGTCCAACACGGCTTACTCCCCTTTCGACATTTCACGCGACAAAGTGTACTCGAGGCGCGCGTCCTTGTCCATGTCAGCCGGATTTCGGCGCCGCTTCGTCCTGCAGCGCGAGGACTTCGTTGAGCGCCCCCATGCGATATCCTTCCAGATCTAGCGTCACGAACGCGAAGCCGAGCGCTTTGAATTCGCGCACCAAGCGCTCGAGGATCGCCGGCTCCACGGCGCGCGGCAACTCATCGCGACCGAATTCTAAGCGGACCAACGGGCCGTGATGACGGACGCGAAAGATCCGAAAGCCCAACTCGCGCAGGATCTCTTCTCCGCGTTCGATGGTTCGGAGCTTCTCCACCGTCACCTCCATCCCATAGGGAATGCGAGAGGCCAAACAGGCCGAGGCCGGTTTCTCCCATGTCGGGAGGCCATGCCGTCGAGACAGCTCCCGGACCTCGGCTTTGGTGAGGTGGCATTCGATGAGCGGACTAATGACGCCGTATTGGCGGGCAGCTTGGCGTCCCGGTCGAAAATCGCCGAGATCATCCACGTTCGCCCCATCGCAGATGGCGCGAAAGCCGCGTTCGCGCGCCAATCGGCTCAACTTCTCGTACAGTTCGCGTTTGCAGTAGTAACACCGATTGGGCGGATTCCGGCGATAGTCGGGATCGTCGAATTCTTCGGTCCGAATCAGGAGATGTGGGATCCGAAAGCGCCGAGCGAACGCCATCGCCTCCTCGCGCTCGCGGGCAGCCAGACTCGGACTCTCAGCCGTCACGGCGAGCATCCGCTGGCCGAGCACGCGAGCCGCGATGAAGGCGACATACGCGCTATCCACGCCTCCGGAATACGCGACGATCGCCGATCCCATCTGGCGAAACAGCTCGCGCAGACATTCCTCTTTCCGCTGCAGCTCGTCCCACCTCACCTCGCTCATGTTCAGTACGGTGAATATATCGCACGCGCGAGCGCTTGATCAACGCGCTGCTTTCGCGCGAAAATGACAGGCGCGATCTCGCGAGGCGGCGGGAAGGATGCGACGTCGTCGCGAGGAGACGACCGGTTCGATGGGGAGGGGGCCGATGTTCACGAACAAGAGCAGACGAAGCCTTATCGTCGCGATGGCTCTCATCGGGATGAGCGGTCACGCCGCAGGGGGAATGGCGCAGCCGCCGCTGCGGACCGTTCGGCAATTGGAGCGGCGCGTGGAGGAGATCATCCGACGACCCGAATTCGCGACGACGCGCTGGGGGATTCTCGTCGAATCGTTGGATCGGCGGATGGTCCTCCTTCAACGCGAGCCGGATCAGCTCTTCACTCCGGCTTCGAACATGAAGCTCTACACGACGGCGGCGGCACTTGTGCGCTTGGGGCCGGATTTTCGATTCCGCACATCGGTGTATGCGTCGGCGCGGCCGGATGAGCGCGGTCATGTGGAGGGGGACGTGATCCTCTACGGACGCGGGGATCCAAATCTCAGCACGCGCGCGCTGACCGGGGGATATTTGACGCCGTTCTTCGAGTTGGCCGATCAGCTTGTGCGCGCGGGCGTGCGCGAGATCTTGGGCGACATCGTCGGGGATGAGAGTTACTTCGTTGGACCGCGCTTAGGCGTTGGGTGGGAATGGGATGATCTGCAGTGGTACTATGGGGCGGAGGTGAGCGCGCTCTCAGTGGACGATAATTTCGTGGATGTGGTCCTGAGGCCGGGAGAGCGCGAGGGAGATCCCGTGCGGGTGATCCTCTCTCCCCCCTCACCCTACATGACCGTGCTCAATCGCGCCGTGACGACGGCCGAAGGGACGCCGCAGCAGATCGAGCTCGAGCGCGGGCTTCAAGACAACGTCCTGGAGATTCGCGGTATGATGCCGCGCGAGAGCGCGGGGTATCGAGCCGCTGTCGCCGTGCACCATCCGGCGCTATATGCGGCCACGCTCTTTCGCGAAGCCCTCGAGCGGCGTGGCGTCCGCGTGCGCGGACGCGTCGTCGCGGCTGATTGGAAGGTGCGGCGCGAGCGTCCGCTCGATCTTCGACAGATGGTCGAGCTGGCGGCCGTCGAATCCCTCCCCTTGAGCGAGGAGATTCGCGTGTTGAACAAGATCAGCCAGAATTTGCATGCGGAGATTTTGTTGCGAGTCCTCGGGGCCGAGGTGAAGGGCGAGGGATCGGCCGAGAAGGGGCTCGAGGTCATCCGGGAGTTCCTTCGGGAGATCGGCGCGCGGACGTCGGGAGTGCGCGTGCGGGACGGATCGGGCCTCTCGCGCCTGAATTTGGTGACGCCAGCGGCGACGGTAGATCTGCTTCGCTACATGAGTCAGCACGAGCATGGAGCGATCTATCGGGAATCGCTCCCGATCGCGGGCGTGGATGGGACGCTTGAGCGCCGCATGCGAGGAACGCCGGCCGAGGGAAATGTGCGCGCGAAGACAGGGACGCTCGCTTACACGTTCACGCTCTCCGGATATGTGACGACGGCGCGCGGAGAACGGCTCGTCTTCAGCTTCATGGCCAATCACCACACGGGCGAGGCGGCGGACGTCATCTCAGCACTGAATGAGTTGTGTGCGACGTTGGCAGCTTTCGCCGGACCGTGAGGCCTCATCGCCGTCGGACCAGGAATCGGTCCAGGACCAGAAAGTCCATCTCCGAGCGGAGGAAGCAGTCCACGGCATCCTCTGGAGTGCAGACGATCGGCTCCTGGATGTTGAAGGATGTGTTGAGCAGCACGGGGACGCCCGTGAGGCGCTCGAACTCGCGAATGAGCTCCCAGTAGCGAGGATTCGCCTTACGGCTGACCGTTTGCGGGCGTGCCGTCCCATCCACGTGGACGACGGCCGGGATCACAGACCGCATCTCTGGGACGACCGGGTGTACGGTGATCATGAAGGGAGCGTGTAGGCGCCGACCGAAGACAGCCTCGACGCGCTCTTCGAGGACGGAGGGGGCGAAGGGCCGGAAGGGTTCACGAAGCTTCACCTTGTGGTTGATCACCTCGCGGATCTCCGGTCGCCGAGGATCAGCGAGGATCGAGCGGTTCCCAAGCGCGCGCGGCCCCCACTCCATGCGCCCTTGGAACCAAGCGATGATTTTCCCCTCAGCCAGAAGCTGAGCGACGCGGCGAAGGAGCGTCTCCTCCTCCAGCTCCTCCCACTGTAGGGAGGTCGCGGACAATGCCCGAAGATAGTCCGCGCGTTCGAACTGAGGCCCCCAATATGCGTGTTCCATTACGAAGTGTCGCGGGCGGCCGAGGATCGCATGGTAGATGTAGAGCGCGGCGCCAAGAGCACCGCCAGCATCGTGAGCGGCCGGTTGGATGTACACGGCCTCGAACTCCGATTCGCGCTCGATGCGCCCATTGAGCACGGCGTTGAGCGCACAGCCACCGGCCAGGCAGAGAGCGCGTTCGCCCGTAACCCGTTTCAACCAGCGCAAGAGATGAAGGACGGTCTCTTCAAAGACCTTCTGCGCGCTGGCCGCGATGTTGAAATGGCGCTGGGTGAACGGTTCATCGGGGCGACGCGGTGGGCCCAGCACGCGCGTCAGGGATTCGGGGAATTGGTAGCGCTTCGCCAGATGATGATCGAGTAGCGCCGTGTTCAACTGGAACTCGGCCTCGCCCGTCAGACGCAGCACGTTTTGGCGGAAGAAATCGTAGAATTCGGGCTCGCCGTAAGCGGCGGCGCCCATGACCTTATACTCGTCGCCCTCGAACATATCGAAGCCGAGGAAATTCGTGATGGCCGAGTAGAACTGCCCGAGCGAGTGAGGTAGGCGAATCTCTTTCAACTTCCGAATGCGCGTGCCCTGTCCGTGGGCGAAGAGCGTTGTCGTCGCTTCTCCCGTTCCATCGAAGGTGAAGATGGCGGCCGACTCAAACGGGGAGCAAAAGAACGCGCTCGCCGCGTGGCAGAGGTGGTGTTCGAGATAGTGGAATCGGAAGTCGCCGCCTCCGTATTCTTCGCGCAGCAGACGCGGCAGGCGCATCATCGGGAAGTAATGGCCGGAGATCTGCTCGCGGCCGCGCACGACGCGCCGAATGAAGTGATCGGGCGAGCGCGTGAGTGCTGCTAGCGTCGTTCGAATCCGATGGCCGAGCACCCACGGGCGCCAATACAAGCCCACGTGAGCCACGTCGGCCATGTTGATTCGAGCCTCCTCCAGGACGTAGCGCAGGGCTTGGTGCGGGAAGCCGACATGATGCTTGATTCGCGAAAAACGTTCCTCTTCGACGGCAGCAATGAGCTCGCCGTCACGAAGCAAAGCGGCGGCGGCCTCTCCCATTGTGGCCAACCCGAGGATGTACATCGGGGGGCAACTGTAGCTGACGCCATTGCGCCTTGTCAATATGTCGAGGAAGAGACACTCTCCTCGTGCTTGACACTCCGGCCCGGGGTTCGCTATCTTTAGCGTTCGCCTTGAAGTCGGGCATCGAGGGAGAGCATGAAGACCTACGTTCCGAGTGGCAAGAATCTGGACGCGCAGCGCAGATGGTACGTCGTGGACGCGGCGGGAATGACCGTCGGCCGGTTGGCCTCGCGCGTGGCACGGATCCTCATGGGGAAGCATAAGCCGGAGTACACGCCCTTCCTGGATATGGGCGATCATGTGATCGTCATCAATGCCGCGAAGGTGCAGTTCACGGGGCGGAAGTGGGAGCAGAAGGTCTATCGGTATCACACGGGGTATCCCGGCGGCTTGAAGGAGATTCCCGCCAAGCGGATGCTGGCCGAGCATCCGGAGCGGATTGTGGAGTGGGCGATCCTGGGGATGTTGCCCAAGACGAAATTGGGCAAGAAGATGGCGAAGAAGCTGCGCGTCTATGCGGGGCCCGAGCACCCGCACGAGGCCCAGCGACCGGAACCTTTGACCTTGTAAGGAGTCGCCATGGCGGAGTTGATTCAATATTGGGGGACGGGACGGCGCAAGACTTCGACAGCGCGCGTCATCTTGCGTCCGGGGACGGGGCAGATCCTGGTCAATGAACGTCCCTTGGAGGATTATTTCCCCCTGGAACGACATCGGGCTGTCGTTCGGCAGCCGTTGTTGCTGACAGATACCTGGGGTAAGTTCGACGTCCGCGTGAACGTGCGCGGTGGGGGAATCACGGGGCAGGCCGAGGCGATCCGACACGGGATCGCGCGCGCGCTGCTCGAATTCAATTCCGATCTGCGCCCCCGCTTGAAGGAAGCCGGTCTGCTCACCCGCGATGCGCGCATCAAGGAACGCAAGAAATATGGGCAGAAGGGAGCCCGAAAGCGATTCCAATATTCCAAGCGGTGAGCGTTCGGGAGTGACTCTCCCCGGACATCGTGGGCGATCTCCGGCGAGGTTCGCGCGCGGGATTCCATGGGGACTTCCGTAGGCCCTGGAATTCTGCGTCGCGGGTGTGGGGGACTCTGCGGGCAACAGAACGGGGACGGCCGAGCGCGAAAAAAATCGTTATCGAGGAGGTGAGGGACGACAGTGGTCACGATCACGATGAAGGAGCTGTTGGAGGCGGGCGTCCACTTCGGCCATCAGACGCACCGCTGGAATCCGAAGATGCGCGAATTCATCTTCGGCGAACGCAATGGCATCCATATCATTGATCTGCAGAAGACACAGCGGCATTTCCGCGAGGCCGTGAAGTTCGTGACCGAGATGGCGGCGCAAGGCAAGACCTTCCTCTTCGTGGGGACGAAACGACAGGCGCAAGAGGCCATCGCTGAAGAGGCCACCCGGTGCGGCCAATTCTACGTCAACCATCGCTGGCTGGGTGGATTGCTGACGAATTTCCAGACGATTCGGAAGTCGATTCAGAAGCTGCAGGAGCTGGAGCAGATGAAGGCCGATGGGCGGTTGGAACAACTGCCGAAGAAGGAGGCTATTCGCCTGGAGCGCAAACGCGCGGCATTGGAGAAGAACTTCGCCGGCATCCGTAATATGACCCGATTGCCCGATGTGCTCTTCGTCGTGGATACGGAGAAAGAGGAGCTGGCCGTTCGGGAGGCCAAGCGGTTGGGCATTCCTATCGTCGCCGTCGTGGATACGAATTGCGATCCGGAAGGGATCGATTATCCCATCCCGGGCAATGACGATGCGCTGCGCGCCGTGCGCCTCTTCGTCTCCAAGATCGCTGACGCCATTATCGAAGGGCGGCAAATGATGAAGGAGATGGCGCCGGAAGTCGCCGAGGCGGCAGCGACGACGTCGGAGGCCGAGGCCTCGACGATGAGCGACACGGAGCACTTCTTGGAGGAAATCGAGGAGGAGATTCCTGAGCGGGAGTGAGCACTATGGCTGAGATCTCTGCACAAGCGGTGAAAGCTCTTCGCGAGAAGACGGGCGTGGGGATCATGGAGTGCCGCGCAGCCTTGATCGAGGCCGGCGGGGATGAGGAGAAGGCCATTGAGATCCTCCGCAAGCGTGGCCTGGCGGCGGCCAAGCGAAAGGAAGGACGAGCGACCGCCGAAGGAATCATTGGTGCCTATGTCCATCATGGGAGCAAGATCGGCGTCCTCGTCGAGGTGAACTGCGAGACGGATTTCGTCGCCCGCAACCCGGAATTCCAGCAGTTCGTCAAAGACCTAGCCATGCATATTTGCGCGGCCGAACCTCGATATATCCGCAAGGAGGATGTGCCCGAGGACGTGCTCGCCAAAGAGCGCGAGATCGCCCGCGAACAGGCGTTGGCTGACCCGAAGATGGAGGGGAAGCCCGAGCGCGTCCTGGAGCAGATCGTCGAGGGGCGCCTGGCGAAGTTCTATGCCGAGACGGTGCTTCTGGAGCAGCCCTTCATCAAAGACCCGAGCCGGACGATCTATCAATTGCTCGCGGAGTTGATCGCGAAGTTCGGGGAGAACATCCGCATCCGGAGATTCACGCGCTACAAGCTTGGCGAAGACTCGACGCTTTCGGCCGCGACCGGCTGAGCATCCGAAGCCCCTCCTTCGCGAGGGGCTTTTTTATAGGAGGCGGAGCGCATGACAACTCCAACGCCCATCTATCGGCGCATCCTGCTGAAGTTGAGCGGCGAAGTCCTCATGGGGGAGCAGAGCTACGGGATCGACCCGCAGGTCTTCCGCACGATCGCGGAGGAGATCAAGGAGGTCTATCTCCTGGGCGTGCAGATCGCCATCGTCATCGGCGGGGGGAACATCATTCGAGGGATCGAGGCGAGCGCGCAAGGGATGGATCGTACTTCGGCCGATCACATGGGGATGTTGGCGACGGTCATCAACGCTTTAGCCCTGCAAGATGCTTTGGAGAAACTCGGGGTGCCCACGCGCGTGCAGACGGCGATTGAGATTCGCGCCGTGGCCGAGCCATTCATCTTGCGGCGAGCCATTCGCCATTTGGAGAAGGGGCGCGTGGTGATCTTCGCCGCGGGGACCGGGAATCCCTACTTCTCCACTGACAGCGCGGCGGCGCTTCGCGCGCTGGAGATCAAGGCCGATGTGATCCTGAAGGCGACGAAGGTGGATGGCATCTATACGGCCGATCCGGCCATCTACAAAGATGCCGTGAAATTGGACGAGCTGACCTATTTCAACGTGCTGGAGCGGGGCTTGAAGATCATGGATGCGTCGGCCATCACGCTCTGCATGGATAACGCGATGCCCATCATCGTCTTCAATCTCAAAGTGCCGGGGAACATTCGGCGCGTCGTCCTCGGAGAGAAGGTCGGATCGCGGGTCGTCCCAGAGAGCGTCGCCGTCGGCCATCCTTCGGCGTCCGAAGAGCCCGTTCGATGAGAGGGAGGAGGATATGATCAAGGACGTCTTGAACAACGCCAAGACCCGGATGGATGCGGCGGTTGAAGATTGTCGGCGAAAGCTGGCCACCGTGCGAACGGGTCGAGCGTCGCCGAGTCTCCTCGATCAAATCACTGTGGAGTACTACGGCACCCCCATGCCGCTCACGCAAGTGGCCCAGGTGCATGCCCCGGAGCCCACACTGCTCACGGTCCAACCCTACGATCCCTCGCTGCTGTCAGCGATCGAGCGCGCTATCTTGACATCCGATCTCGGACTGACGCCCTCCAATGATGGGCGCCTCATTCGGATTCCCATCCCGCCGCTCACGGAAGAGCGCCGGCGACAGTTGGCGAAAGTCGTCGGGGAGATCGCCGAAGACCATCGCACGGCCGTGCGGAACATCCGGCGCGATGCCAACGAGCGCCTCAAGAAGATGTGCAAGGATAAGCTCATCTCCGAAGACGATGAGCGACGCGCTCTGGAAGAGGTGCAGAAGCTGACGGACGCTGCTATCGAGCGGATCAACGAACTGGCGAAGAAGAAGGAAGAAGAATTGCTCGGCCGTTGAGGGCTCACAATCGGCGCGCCGTGCCCGTGTTGGAAGCCGCACGCGTTCGCTCTCGTGCGGCGATGGGTTCGCAGGTGACCGGTTCATCGCTGAAGGAGGGAGGACTCACGAGCGCCCCTTCGACTTCTTTGGTGAAGACCAGACGCGTCGGATCCTTGGCGTCTACATCCACGATCACGACATCGCCCGTCTCGATTTGTCGCGTCGCCACCAAGTTGGAGAGCGGGAAGACCAGAAACCGTTCCAGCGCCCGCCGGAGATGGCGCGCCCCGTACTTGTAGTCGGTCCCTTCGCGGAGGAGAAGTTCCTTGGCTGCCTCCGTGCACGTGAAGACGAACGTCGGTGCGGAAGATCGCATGATCCGTTGCTGAAGCAGCTTCAGCTCGATCTCCAAGATCTGCCGCAGATGCTCCTCCTTGAGGGAGCGGAAGACGACGACCTTATCGATGCGATTCATGAACTCCGGGGAGAAGCGACGGCGAGCCGCCTCCAGTGCCGTGCGATAGATCTTCTGATCCACGAGGGAATCCTGCTGTCCGTGTTTGGGAGTGAATCCGATCCCGCCGGAGATCAGCTCGGCCATCTCCTTGGCGCCGAGGTTCGAGGTCATGATGATGATGCAACGGGAGAAGTCCACCTTGCGATTATCTCCGAGCGTGAGTGTCGCTCGATCCAGGATGCCCAACAGGAGCTGCCAGAGGGCGTCCGAGGCTTTCTCGATCTCATCGAACAGCACGAAGGTGAGCTTCAACGTCTCCGTGTGATACCGATCCAGGTTCTCTTGACTCAAAAGCGGCGGCGTCTCACGATGGCCGAGGTAACCGGGCGGCGAGCCGATCAGCTTAGCGATCTCGTGGCTGTGTTGAAACTCGGCGCAGTCGATCTTCACCAGGGCGTTGGGATCGCCGAAGAGGATCTCCGCACAGGCTTCGACAAGGCGCGTCTTTCCGGAGCCCGTCGGTCCTAGGAACAGGAGTGATCCGATCGGTCGTCCCGGCTGGCAGAGCCCGGAGAGATAAACCTGGTAGAGATTGGCCAGACGTCGCACGGCCCGATCCTGACCGACGATCCGCTCCAGGAGTTTTCGCTCGAACTCTTCCACCTGCGGGTGCCGCCGCTCTGGATTGAGCAAAACTCGCGTTGGCGCCGCCATGGCTGTCCTCCCTCGCCGTTGTCCTCGCGCTTCACCACCGCCTTAGACGTCGGCTCCGCGCGCGATGTTGCCTTCCCGAAGACGATTATAGGAGGAGCGATGCGAAGCTCGTCAAGAATTTGGGGACGAGTGCCCTCGCGATGACAGGTCTCTAGAGGGAGAATTTTTTTTCGCTTGACAACTCGCGGTCTTGTCTATAGTCTTTGCTACTCGCCGGTGCTCGGTCTCGCGAGTGCGCGGCTGCTCCGCGAAGGTGCGGAGTCGAAGAACCGATCGAAGGAGCTGAGCGAGTGCACTTACGAAAGCGACGAGGTAGGGGGTTGTGCGCCCGCGGCGCGAATCCCCCTGCAATGCCCAGGACATCAATTCACCCGAGGTCAAACTTTCGGCGGAGGAAATCCCTCTCTCGGGAGGAGCGGCGATGATCTACAGCTACGCGAACATTCCTGCACGAATTGCCGCGACAGGCTCGTACTTGCCGCAGCGCGTGATCACAAACTCGGAGATTCTCGGGCTCGAAGAATCGGATGGGCAGATTCGGCGACTCCTGGGAGCCGTGGAACGCCGAGCGGTGGATGAAGATGAAGCCTGCTCGGACATCATCGTTAAGGCAGCCCGGCGGATCTTGGAAACGGCCCGCCTCTCACCCGAGGAACTGGATCGCATCATCGTCAGTGCGACCCCGGGGGATTATCACGAGCCCTCGACAGCAAGCGTCGTTCAATACAAGCTCGGGGCTTATTGTCCGGCGGTGGACGTGGGCATGTCCTGCGTGGGATGGGTCGCCGGGATGGACTACGCCTTGCGCTGCATCGCCACAGGAGAACGACGCATCCTCGTCCTAGCAGGGACGATCGTCTCGCGCGGGAATCCCTTTCGCAATCCGATGCATCGCGCGATCTTCGGCGACGGCGCGGGCGGAGTCTTGATCGAGGCGGCTGATCGTGGACATTTCTTCTCGGGCGGGCTCTGGACTAAGGGGGAGTATTATGATGTGATCACCATGCCGCACGAGACGTCCTTGCCTTCGCCTCGTATCCCGCCCGAATACCGAGGGAGTTTCTACATGGGGCGGCGGGAGATCATGTTCGAGGTCTTGCGCAATAACTTGGGCGCCTGTATCGAGGGAGCGTTACAAGCCGCTGGGATCTCGCGCGAGGAGATTGACGTGGCGTTCATCCACCAGCCGAGCAAGCCGCTCTTTGAGGAGGCGGCGCGAGCAGCGGGCATCCCGCGCGAGCGCATCATCCAGGATTACGAGCGCTACGGGAATACGATCTCAGCAGAACTCCCCATCTCGCTCGATGAGAATGTACGTCATGGCCGCGTGAAGCGGGGGGATAAAATCCTGATGGTGACCTTTGGCGCGGGCTTCAATGCGGGTGTTTTGGTCTTCGAATATTGAGGCCTCTGCGGCGCTTGACGTCTGCATCGGTCCCCATGTCTGCCTATCCATCGGCCTCACCGATGGCCGATGAACGCACGATAGCGAGCATGCGCCGGTCACACAGCGGGAGATGTCGCGGGAGCAGCCTGCGAGAGAAAGCATGAGGGGGCGAATCCTCTTCGCGCCGGCTTCGACGGTTCTCGCCCATGCTGGACGTTGCCTGATGATCGCGCGCGAGCTGGATCGGCGCGGCCATCGCGTCCTCTTGGCGGGCGCGCCTCGCTTTCTCCGAGAGTGGGCGCTTGAGGTCCCTCGTCTCGGCTACGTCGAGCTGCCCGATATCCCAGCAGGCGAAGGGCTCGGCATCCTGCGGTCATTTTGGAAGAGACCCGACGAGCGATGGCTCCGTGCCCATGTGCGCGCTGAGTTGGAGTTGCTCGATCGCCTGCGGCCGGATTTGGTCGTCGTGGATTTTCGATTGACGATGTTCATCTCGGCCAGAGCACGGAGGGTCCCGATTGTTTCCCTTCTTGGAGGGCGGTGGCTTTATCCCTATGCGGCGAAGCCCTATCGAGCGTTTCGAACCGCGCCGGCCTTCTGGGTTCGGCGCCTGCTGGGCGAGCGAATGAGCGACATGGTAATCCCTTGGGGGTTCCGTTGGCTCCTGCGCTACAAGATTCGCCCCTATCGGCGCTTGCTCGCGCAATACGGCTTGGAGCCGAAGCGCGATTTGTGGGAGCTTTTTTTGGGTGACCTGAATCTGATTTTGGATAGCGAGTTTCTGGCCCCGACGCGTCCGTTGCCGGAGAACTTCGTGCGCGTTGGCCCAATATATTGGGAACCGTCGTCACCGGAACCGGAATGGCTGGCCGAGTGGACGAGCCAACGCCCCGTCATCTATGTGACGCTTGGGAGCACGGGTCATCCCGGGTTATTCCGACAGGTGCTGGATCTGCTCAGCCGCATGCCGTATCGCGCCATCTTGACGACCGGAGGACAGATCAGCTTTGCGCCCGGAGAGGTTCCAGAGAACGTGCGCGTTGAGCGGTTTCTGCCTGGGCGCCTCGTAATGGAGCGTTCGGATCTGGTGATCTGCCACGGCGGAGCCGGGACCCTCTATCAAGCCATCGCCGCGGGGACGCCGTGCTTGATCGTCGCCACGCACTTCGAGCAGGAGTTAATCGGACGGGAGATTGAGGAGCTAGGAGCGGGGCGGTTGCTCGCCCTTCCTGAGGTGTTAGCTGACCCGAAGCAGCTCGAGCAAACCTTGGAAGAAATGCTCGCGCATCGGGAGATCTATGCGCGGAACATGCAGCGATTGCAGCGCGCCCATCGCGACCTTGATGGAGTGAAAGCAGCGGCGACGACGATTGAAGCGTTTCTGAACGCTCGGCTCGGGAATCGCGAGCCCGTTGGTTTCTCAGCTCGATCCCCTCTTGGAGTGGAAGGAAGATGATGGAGATGCTCCTGTGGAGCAGCGCCGCGTTCTGGCTCATACTCTTTACGGTCGCGATGGTCCTCTGGAGATATCGGTTCGTGCTCTCTTCGGTGGCGCAGGGGTCGGCAGAAGCGGATTCCGAGTGGCCCTTGGTCTCGATCCTGGTCCCGGCGCGAAATGAGGAGCATCGAATTTTGCGCGAGGCCATTGGATCGCTATTGCGGCAAGATTATCCCCGATTGGAGGTTATTGTCGTCAACGATCGCTCGACGGATCGTACGCTGGATATCTTGAGAGAGATGGCGCGATCGGATTCCCGAATGCGCGTCTTGGATGGGGAAGAACCGCCTCCTGGATGGCGAGGGAAGCCGTTTGCGCTTCAGCAAGCATTAGCCATAGCGAGGGGAGAGTGGATCTTGGCCGTCGATGCCGACATCGTCGCGCACCCAGCGGCTGTGCGGACGGCATTGTCACTGGCGCGCGAGCGTCAGCTGGATGCGGTGTCCTTACTCCCCAAGTTCGAATACGTGAGCTTCTGGGATCGAGTCGTCGAGCCTCAAGCGTTGAACCTGTTGCGCTTGGGCATGCTCATCGCCGCTTGGCGAGAGAGGAAGGGGGGCCTTCGCCCATCTGAAGGAGGCCGGCGATGGCGTTCATTCCATCCGCTGGCTCTGCTGTCGGCGTATGTCGGCGATCCAGCGTTCACCATTGGCGCGTTCACGCTCATACGACGGAGCGCACTGGAGGAGATCGGAGGATACGCGGCGATTCGTGGGGAAGTGCTCGATGAAACGATCCTCGGGATACGGCTGAAGCAGCGCGGATATCGCGTCCTCGCGGTGGAGGGCGCTCCTCTGGTGCGCACACCGGCGCGCGCGACGCTCGCGGAGATCTGGGAAGCCTACAGTCGTTCGATCTGTTCGGCAGTTGGGCGGAGATGGCCGATCGCCCTTATCGGGGGAAGCATGCTCCTATGGCTCACCGTCTTTCCACCACTCGCGCTTCTTGGAACATTAGTGAGCGCGGGAGATCACGCTGCTTCTTTGGCCTTACCGGCAGCTATGGCTTACCTGGCAATGACCGGGCTGACCTTGCGCTTGAGCTGGGCGGATCGGCTGACGCCGCTCTCGGCGGGACTCGCTTTCCTCGGCTACGCCGTTTTCGCCGCCATTGCTTTCGCCGTACCATGGCGCCTCTGGTCCGGGGCGGGTGTCATGTGGCGCGGGCGGTGCGTCTACGGAGAACGGCGTGCGACGTCGCACAACGCGTGAAGAAGATGTATCGGGGCGAGGAGACGACGAGAAGTCGAGCTTATTTCGAGTACCTCACGGGGATGAAATATCCGCGATGGCTCGTGCGTTTGGTCTTCGCAGCGTTGGAGCGCTCGTTCCGACCTCATCTCAAGGAATTTCGCGGACGCGTCTTGGATGTCGGATGCGGCATTGGCCATTTCTTCCGCGTCTACCCGGAGGCCTTCGGCGTGGATCATAACTTCTACTGCGTGCGCTACTGCGTCGAACGAGGGTATCGGTGCGTGCAGAGCGACCTCTATCGCCTTCCCTTTCCGGCGGCATCGTTCGATGGCGTTCTCCTCTGCCATGTCCTGGAGCATTTGGAGGCGCCGGAGGTGGCGCTGGACGAAATCCATCGCGTCCTCAAGCCGGGTGGGGTGTTGAGCATTCGCGTGCCGACGGCGACGGGCTTCAAAGTGGATCGCACGCATAAGACCTATTTCGACTATCCGCGCCTTGTGCGCGCGCTCGTCCCGCGCGGATTCTCCATCCTGGCCAAGCGCTATTATCCGATCCCGTGGCGTTGGCTCGGCGAGTTGATCGTGTATAATGAGCTGCGCGTTCTCGCGATGAAGCGAGACGCGACGACGGCAAAAGGGCGATGAAACTTCGGCACAAAATCGCCGAATGGACAACGCGGCCTTCGCTCGTGCGCGCTTGGAGCATTGCGACAGCCGTCGTCAGAGCGCTCCGGGAGAGCCGGCTTTTATTCGTGGACGCGCGCGTGCGCCCGGTCCCGCGCTATGGCTATGGGAAGCCCCCCCATGCCGCGCTCTATGCATTTTTCGATCGGCAGCGGTCAGCATATCGAGAACGCTTGAAAAGCTTCCTGCGCTTCCAAGAAGACCTGTGGCGCATCCCCATGCTCGCATCCGATCCGGGAGAGCCGTGCTGGAGAGGGGGGAATCTCTGGATTCCGGCCTTAGACGCCGTGAGCCTTTATTCTCTCCTTCGCCTTTTCTCCCCGCGGCGATATGTGGAGATCGGCTCCGGCTATTCGACGCGCTTCGCGCGCCGGGCCATTCGAGATGGAGGGCTCGCGACGCGGATCATCGCTATAGATCCGCATCCGCGGATCGCCGTCGCCGCGCTCTGCGATGTCCTCATTCGCGAACGCCTCGAAGATCTGGATCCTCGGCTTTTTGACGAGCTAGAGAGCGATGACATCCTCTTCATTGACGGCTCGCATCGCTGCTTCATGAATTCGGATGTGACGGTCGTCTTCTTGGACGTCCTGCCCCGCCTGCGACGGGGGGTAATCGTGCAGTTTCACGACATCTTCTTGCCCTATGACTATCCTCCGAATTGGGGGAAGCGCTATTATTCGGAGCAGTATCTGCTGGCCGTCTGGCTGCTGGCGCGCGATCCGGGAATCGAGGTCCTCCTTCCGAATGCCTTCATCAGCCGGGATCCGGAGCTGTCGCGCGTGCTGGATCCCCTGTGGGAACATCCGCGGATGCGGGAGGTGAATCGAAATGGAGCTTCATTGTGGATTCGAATCGCATGAGCGGCAATTGGGGGTGAACAGCTCGATGCGTGCTCGTTCGGAAGGGCGGGCAAGAGAAGAGGCTTAAAAAAAGAGCTTCCCTAGGGAGCTGCAGGAGATGGAGTGAAAGGGCGATGAAGCTGAGGGGGGATCAAGAGATCGAAAAGCTTAATCGATTCGATCGCTGTTCCCTGAACGTCGCTTTTATCGTCGGGGTTTCTCGATCGGGCACGAGCATCCTGGGTGAACTGGTGGGGGCGCACCCCGATGTGAAGTACATTTTCGAGGCCTATGTTCCTTGGCGGATCGCCGGGCGTGGGGTGAACGGGTCGGATCGCTTTACGGCAGAGCAGGCGACTCCGATGGTTCGAACGTTCATTCGATGGTGGTTTCGCTGGCGCAAAGGCGACGCTCGCCTCATTGTGGAGAAGAATCCTCGGAACGTCCTGCGCATTCCCTTCTTGCGAGCCGTCTTTCCTGAAGCGAAATTCATCCATATTGTTCGGGACGGACGCGATGTGGCCTGTTCGCTTCTTCCGGGGATCGGAGGGCGTTGGTGGGCTCATGAGCGTCCACCTCAATGGCGCGATTTGTTCACCCGATATCAGGGGATCATCCGCTGTGCCCATGCTTGGCGCGAGATTATCCATATTGGATTGAACGATTTGGCCGATGTCCCGCACCTCCAGATCCGCTATGAAGACCTGGTGGCCCATCCCCAGGACGTCGCGCAACAGCTCTTCGCATATCTCGGTCTCCCCCTTCATCCGGAGGTCGTCGCATTCTCCGAGAAGATTCAAAACTCCACGATTGGCTCTTACCAAGCCCGGTATCAATCGGTTTGGTCGCGTCGGGATCACCGTCAGCGCGTCGGACGTTGGCGCGAGAACCTGAGCGACGAGATGCAGCGCGAAGTATTAGGGATTTTGAAACCCACGCTCGAGCTTCTCGGATATCTGCCATGACATCGGGCAAGCTCACGGCGACTCTCATTACTTCGATGTATAACGCGGGGCCAGCCGTACTGGAGGTGATCGACCGCTTATTTTTCCCGAGCCTTTTGCGAAACGGCTCAACGGATAAGCAACTGATCCTGCTCGATGATGCTTCTCCCCTGAGCCGGCAGACATTGGCCCTCGTGCAGAAATATGAGCCGGAGTTCCGTCGGGCGTTTGGCGATTATCAGTTCTTGCAGAACCCGCGGAATCTCGGCTTCGGGGGAAGTTACAATCGGGGGATGCGTCGCGCCGATGGCCAGGTGCTTGTGATTCTGAATGACGACCTCTATCTTCCCGAAGGTTCCTTGGACCGACTCCTCGAGGTCCTGAGCGAAGGGCCGGGGGTCGGGTTAGTGGGGCCGGTCACCAATTGGGTGACGGCTTATCAAAACACGCATTTATTTCCTCGGATCAAAGATCTTTCGCTCGAAGAGCAGGAGCGGATCGAGCGATTCGCTCTACGCCTCCGCCAACGTGTCGGGAAGCGCGCGATTCCCGTGGATCGGCTCATCGGATTCTGCTTGGCGATTTCCGGCGATCTCGTTCGGACGATTGGTTATCTTGATGAGTCGTTTGCGCATGGGCTCTTTGAAGACGATGATTATTGCCTACGCGCCCGCCGCGCGGGATTCCGACTCCTGCTCGATCTCTCGACCTTTGTCTACCACGGGGGACCTTCAGGCGGTGGGCTCTCCATGCGGCAAAACTTCCCTCGGACCGTGAAGTACGCCTTTCGTAACGGTCTTCGCTTCGCTCGAAAGCACGGTCTCTCCTATTGGGCTGTGCTTCGACAAAGTCTCGTCGGGTTGGTCCAATTTGCCTTCGACAAAAATACAGTGACAGCTCAACTCGAAGCCTACCTTCGAGATGGTGCAGGAAAGAACGATGCCTGAGCGCGATATCCTCCTCACAGGAGTTCCCCGATCCGGGACGACGCTCGCCTGCTGGCTGTTGAATCAGCTCCCCAACGTTCTCGCCTTGGTCGAACCAGGAATGGGGGTACGATTCTTCGTCGGGATGATGCGCGGGGACGCAAACGGGGTGTGCCGATCCGTTCGCCGATTCTTCGAGAAGACCCGAAGGGACATCTCGCTCTTGGGCTGTGCTCCTTCCCTTCATATTCGTGGAGGGATTCCTGCGAATGTCATGGAAGAGTATCGTTGGGGGAAACTCAGACGACGTGTGGCGACGCACGGAAAGATTCGTATCGAGAAGCCTCTTCCTCCCGAATTCTGGCTCGTCGTCAAGCATCCGGGGACATTCACGGCGCCCTTGGAGAGGCTGGCGCGCGATTTTCCTACGTATGCCATTATTCGTAATCCTTTAGCCGTGCTCGCCTCTTGGAATTCGGTCTCCCTTCCGGTAAATCGAGGTTATGCGCCTATGGCCGAGTTATTCGACTCTTCTCTCCGGCGGGCACTCGCTCGCATTCGGGATCGGTGGGAGCGGCAGCTCTATCTTCTCGGATGGTTCTTCGAGAAGTATTGGCGCGTACTTCCTGAGCGAGCTGTCCTGCGATATGAGGACATCATTGCGACGGGCGGGCGAGCGCTCCGTGCGATTGTCCCCGAGGCCGCTGAGCTAAACGTCCCTTTGCAGAATCGAAACGCGAGTTCGCTCTACGATGCCTCGCTCATGCGCGCTCTGGGGGAGCGCTTGCTCAAGACCGATGGACCGTATTGGCACTTCTACTCGCGGGAGAGCGTAGAACGGCTGATGGTCGAGGTTGAGCAATAATGCGCTTGGCTGTTGTGACCCGTTCGATAGATGCGGCGAGTCATCGCGTTTATCGAGAAAATGTGGAGCGCTGTCTTTCGGCCTTAGGAGTTCAAGTGATTCCGATTCGGAGATGGGGGCCGATCCCTCCTGAGTGCGATGCGGTGTGGGATCCTGGGTTAGGGATGCGACCGATCCCTCTCCTGCTGCGGGAGAGTTCCGTTCCCGTCATCGTGACGTTCCATGGCGCGCGCATCTTCTCACCGGTTTATGTCTCGGAAGCGGAATGGGTGATTGCCCGCCTCTACCATCCTTGGCTGAAGGCTCGACTTCAGCGGGATCGCGTGTGGTTTCGGGAAGTTGTGGCGGCGGTGATCGCGCCCTCGCAATTCGCTGCTCGGGAAGCCGCTGAGGTCTTCGAGGTCTCGCTGGAGAAGGTTCATGCGATCCCGCATGGGGTGGATCACGAGCTCTTCAGGCCGGATGGCGATGTCGCGTTGCGCGAACGTCCATATCTGCTGCATATCTTCGGCGGCAATCCGATGAAGAACACCGAGCGGATTCTGGCGGCGTATACGCGGCTCTCGGAAGCGCTTCGTCCGGATCTGATTGTGCTCTCGCCCGGGGACTGGCGTATTCTTCGGGAGTTTCGAATTCGGGGAGTGAAGATCATCCGTCGGCTTCTCCCGCAGCACGAGCTTGCCAAGTGGTATCGAGGCGCCCGAGCACTCGTCGCGCCCTCGCTGCGAGAGACATTCGGGCTCTCCATTCTCGAAGCCATGGCTTGCGGGTGTCCGGTGATCACCTCGAACCGCACGGGTTGCGCGGAAGTGGTGGGGGAAGCGGGATTGCTCGTGGATCCCTATTCGGTGGAGGAGATCGCCGAGGCGATGCGACGGTTGATTGAGGATGACGCCTTGCGCGAGCGTTTGCGAGAACGGGGCGTGGAGCGCGCTCGGATGTTCGATTGGAACCGATCGGCTGCCGAACACGTGCGGGTGTTTCACCGCGTCCTAGCGGGAGCAGCTTCGCCGCGTCACTGATCGCCAGTGGCGCGCGATCCTGTCCGCCATTTCTTTTCCCTCGTCCACGCGATACAATGGATCCCGTGCGAATTCCGAGCGAAGGAGCGTGAACCTTGCTGCGCGTCGGGATCATCGGGCTTCCGAACGTCGGGAAGTCCACGCTCTTCAACGCCCTCGTGCGCGGGCATGTGGCCGAGGTCGCGAGCTATCCCTTCTCGACGGTGGAGCGCAACGTCGGGATCATCGCTGTGCCGGATGAACGGCTGGCGCTGCTCGCGCGCGTGTATAGGACCTCGGCGACCGTCCCCTCGACGATCGAATTCGTGGATATCGCCGGTTTGGTGCGCGGGGCACATCGGGGCGAAGGCTTGGGAAATCAATTCCTCGCGCACATCCGCGAGATGGATGCCCTGGTCGAAGTCGTGCGGTGTTTCGAGGCCGAGAGCGTCGCGCACGTAGAAGGGGTGCTCGATCCGATCCGCGATATGGAGACGGTCGAGATGGAGCTGGCGCTCGCCGACCTGGCGACGGTGGAACGACGGAAGGAGAAGGCGCAACGGCAGGCGAAAGTCGGCGACAAGACGGTCGCCTTCGAGTTGGCGGTTCTGGAGAAGCTGGAGGCGGCCTTGAATGCTGGGACTCCGGTGCGCCGGTTGAGCCTTTCCGAAGAGGAGCGAGCCATCGTTCGGCAGCTTTTCCTTCTGACGGCCAAGCCGAAGATCTACGCCGCGAACGTCGGCGAGGAGGATCTCGGGCGCGAGACTCCATGTGTCGCGCGCGTGCGCGAGCAAGCGCGAGCGTGGGAGGCCGATGTGGTCGTCCTCTGCGCGCAATTGGAGGCCGAGTTGACCGATCTCACCGACGAAGAAGCGGCTGAATATTTAGCGGGTCTCGGCGTCACGAGCACGGGGGTGCGCGAGCTGATTCATGCCGCCTATCGGCAATTGGGGCTCATTACCTTTTTCACCGGCAACGAGAAGGAAGTGCGGGCTTGGGCCGTGAAGGCCGGGACGAAGGCTCCGCAGGCCGCCGGCCTTATCCATTCCGATTTCGAGCGCGGCTTCATCGCCGCCGAAGTGATCCCGTTCAAGGACCTCATCGCTGCGGGGTCCATCGCCAAAGCGCGCGAGCACGGATTGATCCGCTTGGAAGGGCGCGATTACGTCGTGCAGGAAGGCGACGTGATCTACTTCCGATTCCACGTCTCCTGAAAGCGATGGCGCCAACGACCTTTGCATCAATACACGCTGATCTCGCCTTCGATCAGCCGGCGCCAGAGGGAGGGGAGCTCATCGAGCTTCGCCATCGCCAGTTGGGAGGCGCGACCGCGCACGCCGCGCGTGAGCCGTCGCGCGCGCAGCTTCAGGTTCACGACCTGAGGTTTAGTGATCGGCCGACCGATTTGGCTGAGGATGTAGCAATACGCTTCCTCGACCTCCTCGATCTCTTCGAGGACCTGTTCGGCGATGCGTCGGGCCGTGATGTTGTAGAGCTTCCCCACGTGGCTGATGGGATTTTTTCCAGCCGTCGCCTCCAAGCTCATCGGACGAAAGGGCGTGATCAACCCGTTGACCCGATTCCCACGTCCCACTTGTCCATCGTCGCCGGCCTCGGCGCTCGTCCCCGTGAGCGTGAGGTAGATCGAACCCTTCGCCTCGTCGTCGGCGGGATTGACGTACACCGTGACCGGGCGATCCACAAGCTGCTCGGCGAAGTGCGCGATCTCGCTCCGAATCGCCTGCTTCTTCTCCCGATAGTCCGAGAGATCGCGGACGTGAGTGGAGACGAAGGCGATGGCGACCGTGAGCGTCAGCTCTTCTCCGCGTCGCATCCCCATCACCTTGATGTCCTCGCCGATCTCGGGATGAGTCGCCTTGAGCGGTTCCGAATTCAAGAATCGCTCCGTTTCGTAGACGACGCGTTCGAGCCGAGTCAGCGGGGCATAGCCGACGCCGAAGGAGGTGTCATTCGCGAGCGGTGTCGTCGCCGCGCGCTGGAAGAGGTCCACGAGGTCGGCGCTTCCCGGTCGGATCACGCATTGAAAGCGCATATGTCGCTCAGGATCGAGATGTCGGAAATGAGTTGCGATCCAACTCATTGCGGCCTCGCGATATAACTCCTCGATTGGGACGTGCCGATCGGCGACGTTGAGCGTCGCGCGCCCGACGAGGGTGAAAAGAATGGGATCGAGCATCTCTCCTCCGCCGAAGCGAGGGATCGTGCGCCCGCCGACGAGAAGTGCTTTATCGAGGTTGTAATGCAGGACGCGCCCGAATTCTCGCTCGTAATAGCGACAGAGGGCGACGCTCGTGGCTTCAGCGATCCCATCACATATCGTGTCCGGATGTCCTATCCCTTTTCGCTCGACGATCTCGACCTCCAACGCTTCGACCTTCGGAAAAGTCAAATGATCCACGACGATCATCGCTCGCTCCTTCGCGCTAAGGTTCACTAAACTGTATACCACGCCGAAAACCTTCGTCCAGGTCATACTCAGCATCATGGACGAGCGCGGTTTTTGCGGCGCGCGATGAGGGTGATAAACTGAGACGCTCGTCGCAAGGCGAAAGCTCATCTTCCGAAGGCCTTCGCGCCTTCAGGGAAAGGAGGAGATTGGGCGATGAACGCATTGCGATGGTGCGTTGGGATTTTCACCTTCGTGGCTGTCGCTATGGCTTTCTCCGATGGACCGGATCCCGGGTTCACGGGAGCCCCTGGGGAACAGACATGCGCGCTTTGCCACACGGGATTTCGTGTGAATCCCGACACTCGAGGTCGGGTGTCCTTGGAGGGCATACCCGTCGGCTATGTGCCTGGAGAGCGATATTTCCTGAAGTTGTCGGTGACGCATCCTGATTCAGATCGCCGGCGGTGGGGATTTCAACTGACGGCGCTCACCACTCCCGGGAATGCTCCAGCCGGGGAATTCCCCGTTGTCGGGGGGAATCGGGGATTGGCCGATCCACTCCGAACGCAACGAAAGATGGGCGGACCGGGAGGACAGCGGCAGTATATGACTCATACGGCGGAGAGCACCGAGGACTTCTCGAAACGAGGAGGAGAGAGCTGGCCGATCGCCTGGGATGCCCCGGCGACGGGAGCCACGGGAGTGACCTTTTATGCTGCTGGGAATGCCGCCAATGGAGACAGGAGCATCCTCGGGGACAGAATCTTCACAGCCTCGTTCCCGATCTCTGGAGCACTCCGTTTCCTTGAGGAGAGGATTCTCGCCACGCCCATCGCTCGTCCAATCCGGGCGTTCGCGTGGGGGGACTTCGATGGGAATGGGTTCCCCGACCTTTTCCTTATCGGGGAGGGGGTGTACTTCCTCTTCCGGAACGACGAGGGGCGACTCGTGGATGTGACCGACGCTTCCGGAATTCCGCGCGTCGGCGAAGGGCGCGCGGCCGCGTGGGCAGATTTCGATGGCGATGGGCGCTTGGACCTCTATGTCGTCAACGAAGGACAAGATTTTCTGCTGCGCCAGGAAGGAGGGGGACGATTTCGCGAGGTGGCGACCTCTTCGGGGATCATCGAGAATGCTCCTGGCCGTGCGGCTGCGTGGGGTGACTTCGATGGCGATGGGCGTTTGGACCTTTATGTCGTCAACGATGGGCAAGATGTCCTCTATCGGAACGACGGGGGAGGGATGTTCGTCGCGCTCGATCCGCGCTCGGCTGGGCTTGTTGAGGATGCGAAAGGGCGCGCTGCAGCGTGGGGAGATTTTGACGGGGACGGACGCTTGGACCTTTACGTGGCGAATGAGGGGCCAGATTTCCTCTATCGTAATCTCGGAGGTGGGAGATTCCAAAATGTCGCGCCGGCGGCTGGCATCGTGCAAAGGGGAATCAGCACGGCTGTCGCGTGGTTCGACTTCGATGGCGATGGGCGATTGGATCTCTTCGTGGTTCGGGAGGGACAGGACATTTTGTACCGCAATCGCGGTGATGGGACGTTCAGCGTGGTGGATCCTGAGGTCGCCGGATACGCGAATGCGGGGAGTGGTGGCGTGCTCGCCGTCGCCGATTTCGATGAGGATGGTCGCACGGATGTCTTCGTCGCGAAGGCGGGGGGGATCTTCCTCTTCCGCAATCGGGGCGATGGGACGTTCGGTCGGATCGTGGGGCGGCCTGGATTCGCGATAACGCCTGTCTCTGCTCCTCGCGGAGCGGCTTGGATAGATTTCGATCGGGATGGGCGGCGGGATCTCTTCCTCGCCGATGAGGGAGGGACGCACGCTCTTTATCGGGGGAGAGTCGGCGGATGAACTTGCCCGCAGCTTCCACCTCGTCGGAGACGATCGCGCAATGCATGAGCGCACCGACGCCATCGCGCTGCGCCGCCTCCGATGACTGCGCTCCTGCCTTCACCTGCTTTGGCGTCGGGAATTCTTGAAGCGACACGGGGGATTTGGTATCGTATCGCCCGTGATTGCGGTCGAGGAGGCGCAAGCGATCATTCTGCAAAACGTCGCCCCGGTCGGTGAGGAGACGGTTCCACTGGCCGAGGCTCTGGGGCGCGTGTTGCGTCAGTCGGTCCGCGCGGACATGGATCTTCCCCCTTTCGATCGCGCGATGATGGATGGCTATGCTGTGCGGGCTGAAGACACGGTGAGAGTGCCCGCGCGCTTGCGCGTCGTGGGAGAAGTGCTAGCTGGGGGAACGTTCTCCGGTGCGATCGCTCCGGGCGAGGCGGTGAAGATCATGACGGGAGCTGTCGTCCCGCCTGGGGCGGATGCCGTCGAGCGGGTTGAGAAGACGGAGCGCGAGGGGGAATGGGTGATCCTCCGGGAACCTGTTCGGGCGGGACAGCATATCACGCGACGCGGGAGTCAGGCGCGGGAAGGAGAGCTGCTGCTCGAGCCAGGGATTCGCATCGGTCCGGCGGAGATCGCTGTCCTCGCCTCCTTCGGTCATGCGACGGTTCGCGTCGCGCGTCGCCCGATATTGGGCGTGCTCTCGACCGGAAGCGAATTGGTGGAAGTCGGCGCGCGTCCTTCGCTCGCTCAGATTCGAGATTCCAATAGTCCGACGCTTTATGCTTGCTTGACGATGGAAGGAGTCGCGGCCTATCCCTTGGGGATCGCGGCCGACGATCTCTCGCAGATCGAATCCTCCATCCGTTCCGCTCTGGAGCGCTTCGAGGGACTGCTCATCACGGGCGGTGTCTCGATGGGTGAAGCCGATCTGGTGAAGGTCGCCTTGCGGCGAATCGGCGCGCGCGTATTTTTCGAGCGCGTGCGCCTTCATCCGGGTAAGCCAACGTGTTTCGCGCTCTTCGAGGGGAAGCCGGTCTTCGCCTTGCCCGGCAATCCCGTCTCCGTCGTCGTGACGTTCCTCCTCTTCGTCCTTCCGGCGCTTCGTCGGATGCTGGGATGTCGAGAAGAAGGCCTTCCTCTCCTTGAAGCGACGGTGAGCGAGGAGGCCAAGCATTCGCCCGAGCGGCGGAGTTATTTGCCGGCTTTCGTCTGGTTCGCCGACGGGCGAGCGTTCGTTCGCCGCGTCCCTTGGGAGGGGAGTTCGGATCTCGTGGGATTCGCTCGCGCGAACGCGCTGCTCATTGTCCCGGAGGGGGTGGCGTCGGTGAAGGCGGGTGAGCGCGCGCGCGTACTCTTCTTGCCGTGGGGAGCACGATCGTGAAAGATCTCACTCACGTGGATGCCGAAGGGCGAATTCGAATGGTTGATGTGAGCGCGAAGCCCGTGACCGAACGACGGGCCGTGGCGAGCGGCTTCGTGCGCATGCGCGAGGAGACGTTGCATGCCATTCGAGAGCGACGGACGCCGAAAGGCGATCCACTGGAGGCAGCGCGCTTGGCCGGAATCCTCGCGGCCAAGCGGACGGCGGAATTGATCCCCCTCTGTCATCCGCTGCCGCTCACGCATGTGGAAGTCGAGACGGAGTTGAGAACGAACGGCGTTGCCCTCACGGCCTCGGTGGCGACGACGGCGCAAACGGGCGTGGAGATGGAGGCCCTTGTGGCCGTGAGCATCGCCGCGCTCACGCTCTACGATATGTGTAAGGCCATGGATCGGGAGATGACGATCACAGATATTCGCCTGGAGCGAAAGACGGGGGGGATGTCGGGGGATTATGTGCGACAGGAGAATGGGTGAGTCGCTCCCTCGTTCGATGGCCAACGCATGACATCGCTTTGAGGCGAAGAGGATGAAGCGGGCTGTTTTGAAGAATGCGAATGCGCTCGTCCGAAAGATCGCCGGGTTGATCGTGGCGAGCGGCGTGCTTTTCGAATGGGGCGTCGGAGTGGGATGGGGACAGCAAACGACGCCTCCGACGATTGATCTCGGCACGCAGGGTGCTATTCACGTCACCCTTAACGGAGCGTCGAGCGGCGATCGCTTAGAGATCATTCGTGTGGCCGATGTCAACGGCGATGGCGTGGATGACGTTGTGGTCGCCGCGCGTTTGGCCAATGGGCCGGAGGGCTTCCGATTCGATGCCGGCGGCGTGTTCATCGTATTGGGAGGGGTGGATTTGATTCGCAGGACGACGCGGGACTTGAACGATCGCGCCGATATTGTGATTCATGGAGCAGACCCGAACGATCGCATGGGCACGTCGCTCGCTGTCGGAGATGTCAACGGGGATGGTATCGCGGACATCATCGCGGGCGCTCCGGGAGCGGATGGGCCGGGCGAGATGCGATCGAGCGCTGGAGAGATCTACGTCATCTTCGGAGGACCGCATCTGACGCGCGGGACCATACGCGATATGGCGGGATTGGTCGCACCTGGAGCCGACATGGTGATCTTCGGACCGGAACCGACGGCTTCGTTGGGGTCCTCGCTCGCCGTCGGAGATGTCAATGGGGACGGTATCGCGGACATCATCGCGGGAGCGGCGACAGCCTCTCTGCCGCGAGGCGAACGCCTCTTCGCCGGAACGCTTCATGTGATCTTCGGCGCGCGCGACTTCGCGAGCGGTTTGGCCCGTGACTTGGCCGATCCGGCGGGCGCAGACGTGACGATTCTGGGGCCCAGCTTGCTCAGCTTCTTCGGATTCCAAATTGCCGTCGGGGACGTGAACGGCGATGGCGTGCCCGACATTGTGGCGAGCGCTCCGTTGGCGGATGGTCCGCAGGGCGATCGGTCCGAAGCTGGGGAAGTCTACGTGATCTTCGGGGGAGGACAGTTGGTCCGCGGGACTGTGCGCGACATCGCGCCCGGATCGGCTGCGGGACCAGACGTGCGGATCTTCGGTGCGACGGCGCAAGACCTATTGGGCTACGCGCTGCTTCTGGCCGATGTGACTGGGGACGGTATCCTCGATCTCGTCGTGAGCGCGATCCAAGCGGATGGGCCTGAGGAGAAGCGGCCGGATGCAGGCGAGGTGTACATCTTCTTCGGAGGAGCGACGCTCGCTTCCTCGACAGCGCGAGATGTCGCCGCGACGGTCGCTCCGGCGCCAGATGTCGTGCTCTATGGGGCCGAGCCCTTCGATGAATTCGGCGTAGCGCTCGCTGCAGGGGATTTGGATGGGAATGGCATTGCGGATCTCATGGTCGGTGCTCCCGCAGGAGATGCCAAGGAGAATCAAAAGATTGATGCGGGCGAGATCGCGGCCTTCTTGGATCAAAACATCTCCCGAAGGGGCACGACGCGCGATGCTGGGCAACCGGACTTCATCGTCTTCGGCGCCAATAACGGAGAGCGCGCGGGAAGCTCCATCGCCTTCGGCGATGTGAACGGGGATGGAGTGCCCGATCTTCTGGTGGGCGCTCCGGAAGGAGGAGGCGTTCGCTTGAGCGCCGGATCGGTGTACATCGTCTTCGGTCCCTTGATGCCCTCTGGGGGAGGAGGATGAAGGCGGGCGACGTCCACAGATGCTCACCGAGGAGGATCCGTATGCTCAACCGAATGCCGAGATGCGCGAAAATCCTCGCTCTCGTGAGCGGATGCCTCATGGGACTCTCTCACGGCGGGATGATGCTCCGCGCGCAAGAGGCGCGCCTATTGATCATCGAGACGATCGCCGGCGGAGGCGTTGGCGAGGGGGAAAGCGCGTTGCAGGCCATGTTGGCTTCGCCCTCGGGGATTCTCCTGACGCCGGAAGGCGAGCTGTTGATCGCGGACACCGAGAATCATCGCATTCGTAAAGTGGAGCGCGCTGGGACGATCATCACGATCGTCGGGAGTGGGGTCAAAGGATTTGGAGGTGATGACGGACCGCCGGATAAAGCGCAACTCTGGTCGCCGCGCGGTCTGGCCTTCGATCAGAATGGGAATCTGCTCGTCGTGGACACGGCGAACCACCGGATTCGTCGGATTGAGCGCAGGGAGAATGCCCTCATCATCACGACGATTGCGGGAACGGGCTCGTCGGGCTTTGGCGGAGATGGGGGATCGGCCAAGAATGCGCAGCTCAGCAATCCGCGCGGAGTGGCCGTGGACGCTGCCGGAAACATCTATATCGCCGACACGGGCAATCATCGGATTCGAAAGGTTGACGGCAGCGGGAACATCTCGACGGTCGCTGGCGATGGCACGCGCGGATTTGGAGGCGATGGGGGGGCCGCGACGGCAGCGCGATTGAATTCGCCGGTGGCCGTGGCCATTTCTCCTTCGGGCGACCTCCTCATCGTGGATGCCGGGAATCATCGCATCCGCAAAGTCTCCGGGGGAACGATCACGACGATCGCCGGAACGGGGCTGCCGATGTTCTCCGGAGATGGGGGACCGGCCGCACAAGCGAGTTTGAACGTCCCCATGCATGTGGTCTTCGACAACGCGGGAAATCTGTACGTGGCCGATTCCGGGAACAATCGCGTGCGCAAGATTGATCCCTCGGGAGTGATCACGACGGTGGCCGGAAGTAGCGCTCGGGGGTTCTCTGGAGATGGAGGAAGCGCTCTGCAAGCGCGATTGAATATGCCAGTGGCGCTGGCTCTGGGGGATGATGGAACGCTCTTCATCGCCGATTCCGGGAACAATCGCGTGCGGGCTGTGGATCCACAAGGGGTGATTCGCACGGTCGCCGGAGGGGGGATCGGAGATGGGGGAGATCCGCGCCAGGCGACGCTCAATCTGCCGTATGGGGTGGCCGTAGACAAGCGAGGTCGCCTCTACATCGCCGATACAGAGCATCATCGAATTCGGCGCCTGACGCTGGGCGCGGAGAATCCGCGCATTGAGACGATCGCGGGCACGGGCCTCTCGGGATACAACGGCGATGAACGGCCAGCCATTGAAGCGCGATTGAATTTCCCCCGTGGTCTTGCGGTGGATGCGGAAGGGAACCTCTATATCGCCGATACGTTCAATCACCGCGTGCGCAAGATCACTCCCGACGGTGTGATCACGACGGTCGCGGGAACAGGACGAGCGGGATTCTCGGGAGATGGGGGCTTGGCCACACGCGCCGAGCTCCGGTTGCCATTAGCGGTCGCCGTGGATGCCGAGGGTCGGCTCTATATTGCCGACGCGGGGAACAATCGAGTGCGCCGCGTGGAGTTAGACGGTACGATCACGACGATCGTGGGGACGGGGAAACGAGGGTTCGGGGGAGATGATGGTCCGGCCATCGCTGCCGCACTCGATACCCCGGCGGCGCTTGCCTTCGATAAGGACGGCCGCTTGCTCATCGCCGATGCGGGCAATCATCGTCTGCGGCGCGTGGATCTCTCTTCGGGCACTATCGTCACGATCGCGGGGAAGGGGACGCCGGGTTCGGGCGGCGATGGCGGTGCCGCCAAAGAGGCCGAGTTGAATACGCCGAGCGGGCTCGCCGTGGATGCCGAGGGGACGGTCTACATCGCCGATTCTGGGAATCACCGCGTGCGAAAGATCGGCTCCGATGGGAACATCAACACGGTGACCGGAGGGGGGACGGCCGGATTCGGTGGCGATGGCGCACTCGCGACTGCGGCGACGTTGAATTTCCCAACGGGATTGGCGATCGCTCCGGATGGGCATCTGGTGATCGCCGATACGTTCAACCACCGCGTGCGGAAATTGCGGCCGCAGCCGGAGCAGCCATCAGAACCTTAGCCGCTAAAGACGGGGCCGGAGTCTTCCCGCCCCGGCCCCAGGATTCACCTCGTGTCGGGTTATCGCCTCCTCGTCGGCGGTCGATGTGCGCGCCGCAACTCCTCCGCCATCGCGCGAATCTCCGTGAGCGCGCGCTTCATCTCGCTCCAGCCATACCAGAGCGCGTAATCGGGATTTGCGTGAAACGTCCCTTGGAACGTCCGCATGCGATATTCCAAATGCATGAGGAAGAGCTTCTGTTCGATCGGCGTCGGCGCATCGTGAAAAGCGAGGAGGTCGGGGAAGGGATACGCATAGTGGGCCGGTTTCTTCAGGATGCCATCCTTGTAGAGGCCGGCGACGATGCGAATGGCTTCGGCCAGCAAGCGGTCGGCTTCCCGAATCATCTGATCGCCCTTTTCCAATTCGGCGCGCGCGAAATGGAGCGAATGGCACTGATTGCAGACGCGGAGCATGCGTTCGCGCTCCTTCTGCCAATCCTCTTGGGTGAGACGTGCGACGTCGGCTTGCTTCACGAGATCGAAGCGAGCCGTCGGCTTGCCCTCAGGATCGAGCACGCCGAGCGCTTGTAAGATCGTCGTCTGATCGGCCGCCCACTGCTTATCTTCCGGTAGCGGCAATCGCACAGCCAAGAATCCCCAGGCCGTGCGCACGGCGTGATTCCCTTCGGGCATGTGGCAGGTCTGGCACGTTGGGGCAGCAACTGTCTCCGGCAGCGTCTTGTTCTGCTTCAGGAGATATCGAACCCCGTGCTTGGAGGACGAGTACATCTCCCACTGCGGATGGTCGAAGCCCATGTGGCATGTTTGACAGGCTTGCGGTTGGCGCGCTTCCTCCGCTGAGAAGAGGTGCCGCGTGTGACACGCATCGCACGAGGCCACGCCGAATCCCGCGCCTTGCTTTTTCAGCTCCCGAATTTCCGCCTCTGTCTTCAAGCCGATCTTGTGACATCCCCCGCAGCCTTTCATCCCTTCGGTCAGCGCCATGGGGAGCCAATGCGTCGTCGGCATCGCCTTCATCGCCGCCCACCCGAGGGCATGCTTGCCCCGCTTGAATTGTTCGACCTGCGTCTCATGACAGGGCGCACACGTCTCCGGAGTCGGGATGCGCACCTTCTCCACATCTTCGGCTGATTTGTGCTCCTCGCCGTGGCAGACGGCACAGTCGATCCCATTCCGACTGTGCTTGCTCAACTGCCAATCCGAGACGATGTTGGGGGTGACCTTCTTATGGCATTCAACGCAGGCCGCCCCTTGTCGAGGACGCGCTTCAGAGGAAGAAGGGAAGAGCCCTCGTGCATCTCCGCGAGGCCCACGCACCGCTTCGCCCAGGACGAGGATCATCCCGACCACAAGGGCAATTCCAAGCATCCGTCGGAGTCCAGACATAACACGCTCCCTCCTCTTTGAAGATCACGCCGCCGCGGACGCGGAGTATATATGAGGCGCGAGGGCGAATCAAGCCGATCATTCGAAGCGCGCGAAGCGTCGGCGCCACTCCGCGCGGAGTCGCTCCTGCACATCGCGGCGGATGTCGTCGGGAAGCGGAGGAGAGGGGAGTTGCTCGCAGAGGCGCACGGTCTTCTCCAACGTGTGGAGGAAGGTCCGGCAGGGCGCGCACTGACTGAGATGCGCGCGGATGTGCGCGCACACATCTTCGGCCAGCTCCCCGTCGAGGAACTCCGAGAGGCGCTCGAAGAGTTGGCGGCAGGTCAGCATCACCCCTCCTTCGACTCGAGCGTCCCCGAATCGGGGGACGCCACAAGATACGGCGCCAAGCGCTCGCGCAAAAAGAGCCGAGCGCGATGAAGTCGCGTCTTGACCGCTTGAGGCGTGAGTCCGAGCACGCGCGCTGTCTCCTCCGTCGAGAGATGCTCCACATCGCGCAGCAAGAGGACACTGCGATACTTCGTCGGCAGCTCGGCGATAGCGTCTTCGAGCACGGCGTTCAATTCGGTGCGCAGGAGCCGATCTTCGGGGTTCGGGCGGGGATCGGGGATCTCCACGTTCTGCTCCTGCTCGGCAGGGAAGAAGGCCTCCAAGGATAATTCCTGCTCGGGCTCGAACTTCCCTCGACGGCGCATCTTCCGGCAAGCGTTGGCGGCGACGTGAAAGAGCCACGCTTGCAGCGACCCTTCACCCCGATAGGTGTGAAGAGAACGCACGAGGGCGAGCAAGGTCTCCTGCACCACATCCCGCGCATCCTCGCCATGTCGGCACATTCGGAGGGCGAAGTTGTAGAGTCGGCGCCCATAGACGTCCAGAAGAAGGCCGAACGCTTCTTCCTTGCCGGCTTTCAGCTCATTCACCAGCTTCTGCTCTTCGACGGACACCATCGGGGGAGAAGTCTAGGCGCACAAGGAAGCGCGAGGCAAGGCGCCACGAGCACTTCGATCGCTGATCAAGGGGACGCCGCGAGCCTCACTTCGCGCGCACGAGCGTCGAGCTGGCGCGGAATAGCTCTTCTTCCGGAAGCGCGAGGATAACATCGGCCGGGAGCGCCGTCCAGCTCGACCATCGCCGTCCCGGCTCCAGCAGCACGTAGTTGTAGACGCGGTCATCGCGAATGAAGCGAACGAAAGGCGCGCCATGAAATCCGAGCGTTCCTCGACCGGGCGTCGCTCCGACAAGCGTCATCACTGCGTCAATCAAACACCCGGCATCTTCGGGGACGATGGCGTGCGTGCCCCACGCTTCGGCGAAATCGAGGAAAGTCGAGCGGAAGTGTTCGACGATGCGCGCGCCGAAGGCCAATCCGCCACAGCGTTCGCCGTGGAAATGTTCTGCCTGAAGGAGCAGCGATTCCAGGAGCGCCTGGCGATTAGCTGGCCGCCCGATTTGTTCGTTGCGCGCCGCATAGATCGCATCGCGACTGCGAAAATAGGGCTTCACATCCACGACGGGCGTACCGTCCACGAAATCCAAGCGATCCAGGTGCAGGCATGTTCCTTCGATCCGCTCAATCCGTGCTGCCGTCAACGCGATGGGATTCGGACGCGTGGGCGAACGCACGGCGAAGACGCCATGCAAGCCCGCTTCGCTCGGATCGCTCACACCGCGCGGGGTCACCAGGAGCCGCGTGCGATCGGCCTCATGCAGCCATGCCAGGATCCACACGTGCGTGTGCTTATGCAAATGTCGGAGCCCATCGGCGAATTCGGGGAAGATCTCGACCCGCGCGGGAACGCCGAAGGTCGGCATCTCTTGCCGATCGGCAATCGGACTGCGCACGACGCCGATCGGCGTGAGGACCATCGCGCCAATCCATGGGCGCTCAGACGCGACATTCTTCGGGATCGCATCGGGAGGCATGGTCATAGTGATGAGCTTCCTCGTCCAGTCCCAGTTCCAGTACCTGCGCTGATTTGCTCCCGTAGCGGTAGATCGTGATGCCCTTCAATCCCAGCTCCCACGCGCGCCAGTAGGCTCGCGCGACATCCTCGACTGTCGCTTCCTGAGGCATGTTGATCGTCTTCGAGACCGAATTGTCCACGGCGCGCTGGAAGGCCGCTTGAATCTGCAGGTGGCGCTCCGGAGGGATCTCCAAGGCCGTCACAAAGAGCCGCTTCAACTCTTCGGGGACGTGAGCGACGTCACGCAATCGCCCCCGCGTGAGGACGGCATCCAGCACATCGTCCGCCTTGAGCCCGTGGCGGTCCAGGTATTCGAGGAAGAGAGGGTTCACCTCGTAGAGCGTTTGCCCGCCGAGCACATGCGTGCGCCGATAGGCGAGGGCGAAAAGCGGCTCAATGCTCGCGCTCGTGTCGGCGATGATGCTGATCGTCCCCGTGGGAGCGATGGCCGTGAGCGTCGCATTGCGCAACCGTCGGTTGTGCGCCTCATGCACGCTCCCCTTCCAGTTCGGGAAGACGCCGCGCTCCTCCGCCAATGCCGCCGACGTGGCGAGCGCCTCTTCGGCGATCACCCGCATCACTCGTTCGGCCAACTCCACCGCTTCGTCCGAATCGTAGGAGAGGCCGAGTCGGATCAACATCTCGGCGAAGCCCATCACGCCCAGGCCGATCTTCCGATTCCCCCGCGTCATGCGCTCGATCTCCGGGATCGGATACCGATTCACTTCAATGACGTCGTCGAGAAATCGCACGGCCTTTCGGACGGTCTCGCGGAGCTTCTCCCAATCCACCTCCACTCGCCCATCTCGCTGGCGCAGCATGTGCTTCAAGTTGATCGAGCCCAGATTGCACGATTCGTAGGGGAGCAAGGGGATCTCACCACACGGGTTCGTCGCCTCAATCGCGCCGAGCTGCGGCGTCGGGTTCGCGCGATTGATGGCGTCGAGGAAGAGCAGTCCGGGATCGCCCGTCTCCCATGCTGCGCGCACGATCTCCTCGAAGACGCGTCGAGCGTTCAATCGGCCGACGGTGCGCCCCGTCCGCGGATTGATGAGTTCGTACTCCTCGCCGCGACGAGCGGCTTCCATGAAGGCATCGGTCACGGCGACGGAAATGTTGAAATTCTGAAGCGCTCGCTCATCTCGCTTGGCCGTGATGAACTCCAAGATATCCGGGTGGTCTACGCGCAGGACGCCCATGTTCGCCCCGCGCCGCTTTCCGCCTTGCTTGATGTGTTCGGTCGCGCTGTCGAAGATCTTCATGAACGAGACGGGACCCGAAGCTTCTCCACCAGTCGAAGCCACAACATCTCCCTTCGGGCGCAATCGAGAGAAGGAGAAACCTGTGCCCCCACCCGTGCGTTGCACGAGCGCCATCTGCTTCACGGCCTCGAAGATCTCTTCCATCGTATCGCCGACCGGAAGCACGAAACAGGCGCTCAATTGCCCAAGAGGCGTGCCGGCGTTCATCAGCGTGGGGCTGTTTGGGAGGAAATCGCGCGAGGTGAGCAACTCTTGAAACGTCCCCTCCCACCGTCGGGCTCGCTCGGCCGTTCCCAACAAAAGCTCCGCCTCGGCAATCGCCCGCGCCACGCGCGCGAAGAGTTCCTCAGGAGTCTCTATGAGCCGACGCTCGGCATCCCGCCGCAAATAGCGGGATTCTAGGACGCGACGGGCGTTCGGCGAAAGCGGCACCTCGACCATGACTCGTTTATCTTATCCGCTTTCGTCCTCGACCGGCAATCGTCTTCACGCCTTCGCCCGGAGCCACTCGTTCAGCTCTTGAACGAGCCGTTCAACGGCCGCCTCATCGTACCCCTTCTCCCGCGCGCTCTCCTCCAGCGTCCCCCATGTCGGTTCGCCACATTCCAGACATCGAATCCCCTTCTGCAGCAAGAAGCGAACCGACTCCGGATGCCGAGCGACCAACTCTTCGATCGCGATGTCCTTCGTGATCATGACGGCTCACTGCTCTGGGAGAGGGATTTTGACGCTCACCGCCCCTCGCAGATCCCCGGAGCGATACCCGATCGCCCGATCCTCGGGATACTTCTCGGCGAGGAGCGCTCGCACTGAAGAGGGGATGGCTTCCTTCGGTCCGTGACAGGTGATGCACATCGGGCCGACGAGGATCGGCCTCATGTAGCGGAGATACCGTCGGCCATCCTCGCGCACGACCTCAAACGATTCGTCCGCGAGCGCTCGCGCGCGGTGTTGCTGCTCGAACTCCTCGAGCTTGCGGCGCTCGTACTCGTCGGGGATATCCTTGGGATTGCGGTACTTCAGACTCACCCGTCGAATCGAAGCCCCTGTTCGCGCCTCGATCTCGCGCGGGATCTCCTGCGCGATCTCCGAACAGACGCGCACAGCGCCTTCATATCCGCCCTTCTCTAACTCCGCCATGAGAAGTCCACGGACCTTCTCCAGCAACTCATCCGCCAGCCGGCGCGCTTGGCGAAGTGCTGATTCCGTGGATTCCTCTTGCGCCGCGCTTTCCTTCGGTCCCTCGGAATAAGCGCGCGGAGAGACCGCCGGCATCCCAGCGAAGAGCCCCACCAGGGTGATGAGAGCGAGAAGCTTCGCCATCAGCATATTCCCATCTCCTTGGGAGGCTTGGTGCCTCCCGACTTGTGCGCGAATGGCAAGAGCGCTCGAACGATCCGGCTGTGGGAGTGATCTCCCCCAGCCAGATCGCTCTCACTTCACCTTCAGCTTGATCTCTTTGCGCTTGGCCTCCTCGGCCTTGGGCAACCGAATCTCCAAGAGCCCATCCTTGTACGTCGCTTCCGCCTTCTCCATGTTCACCTTCACGGGCAGATCAATCGTGCGCGAGAATCGGCCGTACGTGCGCTCGGCACAGTAGTAGTCGGCCTCCTTCACCTCCTCCTCCCGCTTGATCTCGCCCGAGATCGTGATCGCGTCCTCGGTCAACTCGATGTTGATGTCGTCTCGGTTCATCCCCGGCAGCTCGGCCTTGAGCACGATCTCGTCCGGCTTCTCATACATGTCCACGGCGGGCACGAAGACGCGCGTGATCTCTCGCGCCCGACGCGGAGCCGGGAATTCTCGCTCGAAGATCTCGTCGAAGAGACGGTCAATCTCCCGTCGAAACATCTCCAATTCGCGGAAGGGTCTCCATCGAACGAGCGCCATAGGTATCGCCCTCCTTTCGTGAAGATTCGTCGGCCGCCCCATCCCCTCGGGGCGGAATTGGGAGCCGGAACGTTGGCGCTCCGGCTCGTCGTCTACACTGTTCTGATCCATGGAGACGGCTGAGGTTTCAGCCAATCCACGCGATCGCCCCATCTCCTCAAAGGCCTCTCGAAGAATAGGCGGCTCTCCAAAACGCTGTCAATGGCGCTTTGGACGCCCATCGAAAGCTCATGCCGTTGCTCCTTCTTCTCTGTGTCGCCTAAAATTGGTGCGTGTTTTTCATCCGAGGAGGAGACGGAGATGGCTGTCATTCGCGTTCATCCGTATTCATCGCCTATCCGCGAGGAAGCCGATCGGATTCGGGCTCGCATCGCCGAACGGGCTTACGAATTAGCGGCGCGGCGCGGATATGCGCCGGGACATGAGTTGGAGGATTGGCTGACGGCCGAGAGCCAGCTCGTTTGGAAGCCGGAGCTTCGCCTGGAGGAACATCCGCAGGAATTCGTCCTGAAATTCCGCCTTCCCGGAGTGCGCGCCACAGACGTGCGCGTCGTCACCGAGGCCGAGCGCGTTCTCTTGCTCGGAGAAGCGCGCGTCGAGGGGACGACCGAAGGCGTACGCGTCCACGGCGATGAATTCCGCTATGGTCCCATCTTTCGCGAAGTGTGGCTCCCACAGCCCGTGGATTCCACGCGCGCGAAAGCCCGGTTGAGCGATGGCGTGCTCACGGTGACGCTCCCCAAGCCCAAAGCCGAGCGGTCCCTTCCTCGCCCAAAGCGCTCGCGCCGAGAGCGCACGACCTAGGAGGGACGTTATGGCGCTTGTCGAAGTCAGCGTCGTTCCAATTGGAACCGGGACGCCCAGTCTTGGCGATCATATCGCGGCTGCCGTTCGCGTGTTGGAGAAAGCGGGGGTTCCGTATGAGATCTCCCCGATGGGGACGTTGTTTGAGGGGGAGCTCCGAGACATCTTCTCCCTCGCTCGCAAGATGCACGAGGCAGCCTTTCGTCACGGCGCGCAACGCGTCATCACGACGATCACGATTGACGATCGCCGGGATAAGAGCGTGACGATGCGCAGCAAAGTCGCGTCGGTCAAAAGACGACTCGCGCGAAAGTGAGCTTCGAGAACACGCATAGTGGCGTCTGAGGATGAGAGAAGTGAACGTCCTCAGCGCCGTCGTGAATCTATTGACCGCGAATTTTCGCGCTGCGCGATTCGGAACTTCCCCACACGAATCTCTCGGCGATTCAGCAGGGCGTTAGGACGAACGCCAACGGGGTGTTCCACTGAAGCTCGCGACGCGAGAAACCACGTCCTCTTGGGGACGACGTTGCCTACTCGGCATCTGCCTCGCGTATTCCAGTGGAAGTTGGCAATAGCGCGCTGAGCCTGATATGCGCGATGCGATCGGGGAGAGCGACACGCCATATCGGCGAAGAGATGCACCTCCACGCGGAAAGGAAAGGATCACGCGCGACGATCCGTATCAAGAGAGCGCGGCGCGCGCCATCTCCTCGGCCGGGATATCGAAGTTCGCCGAGACGCGCTGCACGTCGTCGTGATCCTCGAGCGCGTCCATGAGCTTCAGCATCATGGCGGCGTCTTTCCCCTCCAGGCGCACGTAGGATTGCGGGATCATCGTGATCTGGGCCGTGAGCGGCTGAATCCCCGCTTGCTTGACCCTCTCTAGGACGAGATCGAAATCCTCCGGCGCCGTGAGGATCTCATAGTTCCCCTCGTCATCCACGCGCACGTCTTCGGCGCCCGCCTCTAGCGCGAGATCGAAGATCGCTTCCTCGGAGAGAGCGCCTTTCTCCACGGCAATATAGCCCTTCTTCTGGAACATCCAAGCAACGCACCCGCTCTCGCCGAGGTTCCCCCCGTGCCGGGAGAAGATATGCCGCAGCTCGGAGACGGTCCGATTCCGATTGCTCGTGAGCGCTTCGACCAAGACGGCGACTCCTCCCGGACCGTAGCCCTCGTAGATCACTTCCTCGTACTGTTCGCCGGCGATCTTCCCCGTGCCGCGATCAATGGCCCGCTGGATGGTCTCCTGCGGCATGTTATTAGCCTTGGCTTCGGCGATCGCCTTCCGCAAGCGCGGATTCGTCTCCGGATCTCCGCCGCCCAATCGGGCCGCGACACTGATCTCGCGGATCAGTTTGCTGAAGAGCTTCCCCCGCTTGGCGTCTGCGGCGAGCTTCTTATGTTTGATTTGGTGCCACTTCGAATGTCCCGACATCCGTCCATCCCCTGGTTCGAGATCTTCTCGGACGAGATCCCCTCGTCGGGAGTCTCAATCATATCACGGTCTGCAGATGAGCGCCAACTCCTCCTTCGATCTTTTACTTCTGGGCGAACTTCCGATAAAGCGCATAGGCGACGAGGAACGAGAGCAGGAAGATCAACGAGGGCACCACGATCCCCCAGAATGTATTCTGCGGGCGCGTCGTCTGCAGAAGGAGCGCTCCTTCAGGCATGCTCCTCCTCCTTGCTCGCCTGAGCGCGTTCGCGTTGTCGGCGGCGATAGGAGATGTAGGCGAAGAGCATTCCCAGAAACGAAGCCACGTAGGCGATGGAGAGACCGATCAACACCGAGAACCCTTCGTTCATCGCACGTCCTCCCAGCGCAGGATCTTATCGAGCTGTTCCAAATAGGCCTTTTGCTTCTTCTCGTACTCCGCCGAGACGGCCTTGAGCTTGGGATCAATGATCCAGTGCATGATCGCCGTCAGCCCGATGCCCGCGAGGAGGATGACCACGCCGCTCCACATCCGCAGGAGCACTAGGGCCACGCCGAGCATCAAGGCCATGTAGGCGAGGGGAGAGATGAGGATGGCCAGCCAATCCTCCCGGGTCCACTCATCAGCCTCTTCAGCCGACCAGGTGCGCTTGAGGAAGGAATGGCGCGTCACGTTTCGTGGAGTGATCAAGCCCAAGCGTTCGGCCTCTGCCCGCACAGGCCCCCACCAACCGATGGGGCGCGACATGACGTAATAGCGCACGAGCTGTCGCATATCCTCGGGCGGCGTCAGATACGTCACCGGCACGTAGATGAGCGCGCCCAGCCCCATGAGGATCCAGAATTGCATATAATCGGGCAACCTCGGCAACACGCCGAAGGCCGGCAGGACCCAAACGATCAACCAGCTCAGGCCCAAATTCGCGATCCACGAGATCAGGTATCCCCAGGCGTTGAAGCGCCACCAGACGACCTGCAAGATGTTGGGCAGCCACACGCCGGCCGCCATGATCCAGAGGGCGAAGATGAGCCATTTCGTGATCTCCTCCATCATCAGGCCGTAGAAGAACGAGCCGATGAGCACCAGCAGCGTCGAGATCCGCCCCACCCAGACCAATTCCCGCTCGGATGCCTGCGGCCGGATGTAGTGGTGATACAGGTCGCGCGTCGCGTACACGGCGCCCAGGTTCAAATGCGAGGCGATCGTCGAAAGGTGAATGGCGACGATCGCCGCGAAGAAGAAGCCCAACATCCCCGCGGGAAGAAGCTCCAAGCCTAATCGGTACCACCCCAACTCGTATTCGGCGCGATCGGGGATGTTGGGATAGAGGACATAGAAGCCCAGGATGGCGACGGCCCACAAGGCGTTGCGCGTGAGCACGAGCATCGTCCCCCACCAGATCGAGTACGAGGCATCGCGAACGGTGCGCGCCGATTGAATCCGCTGGGCCTCGATGTACCAATCAATGGCCGTGCCCATCCCGAACCCTCCGATGATGGCGATCACCAGCATCGTCACGAACCAAGCGATGGGGAAGTCCCCGGAGAACACGCCTGTGAACGCGAAGGGATTGAGGCGCCACTCTTCCCCCATTGCCTGCAGCCGCGCCACGATCCCCTGCGCGCCTCCGGCCTCGAGGATTCCCCAAAAGGAGACGATCAGGATCGCGATGAAGGCGATGATCCCTTGTTGGAAATCGGCGATGACGACTCCCCAATATCCGGCGGCCAAGACGTAGATGGCGCAGATCGTCGAAAACAACACGAGGCCCACCCACTCCGGCCAACCGAAGATCAGCTCGCAGAGCTTCCCCATCGCGATGCCGACCCAGCCGAGGATGAACATGTTCATGAAGACCATCCACCCGGCGATCCATCCGCGCAGGAGTTCGCTCCCCAATCCGCTGAAGCGCAAGCTCTGCCACTCGGCCTGACTATAGGCCAGCGAACGACGGAAGATGCGCGCGCTCACGAAGGCGCTGATGGCGCACCACGCGGAGAAGAACGTGTACCAAAGACCGCGCAACCCGTGCTGGTAGACGATGCCGGTGACCCACATCGGTGTGTCGGTCGCTGTATGCGTGGCATAAACTGAAGTGGCCGGCAACCACCATGGCAGACCTCGCCCAGCCAGGAAGAAATCCGCCTCCGAACGTTTGCCCAGGCGATAGAAGAGCACGCCGCAGCCCACCATCAGGAGCAGATAGAGCCCCACCCAGATCCAGTCGAGCGTCGTGAAGCGCACCATACGACCTCATCTCCCCTCTTTACTCTCGCCGTTAACCTCACGCACATAGCACTCCCAGCGAAGCCGATCGCGCTTCGCTCTGGCGCGAGATCCGAAAACTGGAGCCGCAATTATAGCAATTCGTTTCGAGCGAATGAAGCTGGCGCGCTGGCGCTACTGGCTTTTCGCATCGCGGCTTCGTACAATGGCAGACGTCAGGAGGAGGGCAAATGCCTCGAGCCAAGACTCATGACGCGATCACGCTGGCGCTCGCTCTGCCGACGTTCCTCCTCACGCATGCGCTCACAGCGAGCCGCGATCTGGCCTGGCTCGTGACGCTCGCCACCCTCTTCTCCGGATTCATGTTCAATCCCGACCTGGACGTGCAAAGCAAGCCGTATGCCCGATGGGGACCGCTCCGATTCCTCTGGTGGCCATATCAGGTGCTCATCCGCCATCGCTCGCGGCTGTCGCACGGACTGTTGCTCGGCACGTTCGTTCGCACGGTGTATCTCTCGATCATGCTCGCCCTGCTTGGTGCCGCGGGAATCCTGTTCTGGCACGCCCTGCAAGAGCAACCGGGAGCGAGCGAGAGTCTGCGTCAGGCCTGGATCTCGGTGAAGCGCTGGCTGCTCTCCGTAGAACGCCGATATTGGCTCGCCCTCTTTTTCGGCCTCTGGTGGGGAGCTGCTGCTCACACGCTCGCCGATTGGCTCTGGAGCCTCTGGACACAGACCAAACGCCTTCTGTGAGCGGAAAAGTTCGGTCGGTCTCAGTTCAAAGCGAGCCGATAAATCGCCAGCCGCGAGTCGGCGTTGAGAACCGCCCCCACGAAGACGACTCCCCCTCCGACCGCCAGAAGCGGTGGAGTCGGCGTCAACAGCTCTCCTTGAGGCCCAGGGTGTCGAGCGCCGATCAGTCGTCGGAGCGTTCCCTGCCTCCAGAGATACAAGTTCGGTTCGCCAGACCGCAGACTCAAGAAGACGATCTCACCCGTAGGCGACATGCTGTGCGCCGGTAACAGCGGAAGCTCGACCGGCGTCCCTTCAGGCGTCGGATCACCATCCGCTACGACTTTCGCGAGCGATCCGCCCGAGTATGCGAAGAGGGCACGTGCTTCGCCGCCGCTTGGAAGGCTCACCACGCCGACGAAGCTGACGACTCCTTGGGCATTGATCTGAGGGAAAGAGAAGACTTCCGGCGCGAACCCGCCGATCTGTAGCTCCGAACCGCGGCGGAAGGTGCCTCCCAAAGGCGTCGCCCCACTGCTCTCGGCGACCTTCTGGAACGTGTATCCGGGACCCGTCCGTCGAGGGATCGCAAGAATAACCCCCTCATCGCGCGGCGCGCGCACCGTGAGGGCGAGCGTCCCATCATCGGCAAGCGCCACATCCATGAAGAAGATCGCCTGTGCGTTCCGAAGGCGTGGAAGCGAGGACAGATCCACGATCGAGAACGGGTCGAGGCTATATCCCTCCGTCGTCGGTCGGGCCACGAACACGAGGTTTCGTACATTCTCCCCGGCCTCGCCTGCCACGTTCGCGATGAACGCGATCTGTCCCGGCTCATTCAGGCTGATGTCGAAAATATCCACCATGCGTCCGCCAGGAACGGTATCTCCGGAAGCCACGACTTTTTGGAACGCTCCTCCGCGGCGGACCAGGAGCGCCGACCCATCCTCCGTCTCCACTTGCAGGGCGATCACGCCCGCATCATTGATGGCCGCCTCTGTGACGGAGCGAATCTTGAGACCTCCGATCACCTGACCTTGATGGGCCACCAGTTCTATCGTGCCATCTCGGACCCGGAAGAGATGTCGGCCTCCGCTCACATTCCCGATGAAGAGAAGATCGCCGCGACGATTGGCAGCGAGATTCGAGAAGCCCAGAAAGGGACTATCCGGAAGAGCGGACTGGACTGGACCCAGCAACGTCTCCGAAGACGCCGATCCCGTGTGCAACCGAAGCGAAACGTTCAATCCAAAGGCGGGTCTATCAAAAGGACCGGTCGGCGTCGAGAAGTTCGCGTTCAGAACGATCTGGATATGATCGTACACAGCGTCGCCCCGGCGATTGATGGCATAGGGCAGCAAATTCTCCTCCGTTTGCGTCGCTCCAGGAAACTTCTGCGCTTGTCGGCTGTTCCCCTCGAAGCGAAGAATCCCTCCACCGAGGATGGATTGCGAAGCTGCGCCGCAGTAAATCACTCCACCTTCGCCCAAGGTCGGCGCCCAGAGGAATTGCACGCTGAAACCGCCGACGCTTTGTCCCGTGCGGACGATCTCCTGAAGGCCGCTTGGGGACGCGTAGCGATAAAGCGCGAACGTTTGATCTTGCTGGTTCGGTCGGCGAAACGCCCCGACGAACACGAAATCGCCACCAGGCCCGAGCGAATTCGGAGAGACGAGAAAAGGCAATCCAGGAAAGATCGCGTCGACTGGCGCAGCGAGGTCCACGAACGTCCCTCCCGAGACGCCGGGTGCCGCATCGCCAATTCTCACAACCCGAATCGTCGAATCGCCCCTCCTGACGTAGAGGGCTCGCTCCACTTGATCCAAGAAAGCGATGGCATCTCCTTGTGGGCTCACGGCCTGAAGGGCCAGGAGGATTCTGCCCGTGCTCGCAGGATCGCTCTTACGGGCGAGCACATCCAGCGTTCCCCCCGCGTAGCGGAAGATCACCGTCTCTGCAGCCCCTTGCGCCGTGCGCACGGACGCCACAAAGTAAGCCCGGCCGTCGTTCGTCAATCGCGGGTTCGAGAAGCTGAGGAGCGTTCCCGCTGGGGTCGTCATCCCCGTCTTGAGGAGGGTGACGATCGTCCTCCCATCGGCCAGGAAAAGCCCGGCGCTCGGAATCCCTTCCTCGGGCGGCGGTCCCGAAGTCTCCGCCGCGAAGAGGATCTGTCGCCCATCGTTGAGGGAGAATTCCACAAGCCGCGTGAAGACCTCCCCCTCCGGCGTGCGATCCCCGATCTGAACGATCCGCCGCCATTGACGAGTGGCCGCTTCGCGAAGGAAGATCGCTCCGCGCAACATGCCCGTCTCCTCAGCGAGAGCGAAGGCGACATCCCGCGCCGCGTTGATCTGATGATCGCGCAGGACCGGCCCAAGCCATTTCGCTCGATAGAACACCCGGGTGCCAAAGAAGCCCTGCCGAACGTCCATGCCATTGTTGTTCATCACGCTCAAGCGATACTCATACGGCCCCGGTGGAGGGAGTTCGCCCGTTCCAATCACTCGTTGCCACGAGCCTTGGGCGAAATGCTCAGGGGAGGAGGAAGCCAAGAGCCCGAGCATGAGGCCGATGATGAGGATTCGCCGCCGACGATCGATCACGGGAGATGACGTTCGCTCAAAAGCTCGCATACACCCCATATCCTCCTTTGCGCGACGTTCAACCGCCGGAAAGGCATGCCTTCCGACAGCAGACGCGCAATATAGTGAAGGCTCCACGCTATGTCAACGAGGATTCTTGCGGAGGGCTCACCCCGGGCCAACAGGGCAAGCAGAGTCGAAGCTCATCGCCGCCGGAAGAAAGCGCGCACCCGATTCCACACGTATCGGAGGAACGTTCGAAGGATCCCATGCCGAGGAACACTCGCGGGCGCTCCACTCACCCCCGCCTTTTGGAGAGCGGCGATCTCAGCTTCGAGCGCCGTGAAGAACTGCCCGGCGAGCATGCGGGCCGTTCCTTGCAGCAAGCGCTGTCCGACGCCGGCGATTGGGCCGCCCACCTGTACGTCTCCAGAATACTGCACGGACGTCTCCGCATCGCGCTCTTCGAGAATGAGCGTTCCGGTCCCCTTGGCGAACCCTTGGGGACCTCGCCCTTCAAAGACGATCCCGTAACGAGTGGGCGGATTGAGGTCTCGCAACCGGAACGTCCCCGTGTATGTCCCTCGAATGGAGGCGACGCCCAATTCGAGCACGGCCCGGTATTGATTCTCGGCTTCCGGCTCGAGCTGTCGGCACCCGGGCACGCAACGAGCGATCACCTGCGGATCCAACAACACGCGCCACACGATCTCGCGCGGCGCTTTGAACGTATGCGTCCCCTCGATCTTCATCCCCTATCCGGCGTGTGATTCCCCGACGAATTCGACGGCGACCGGACGTGGCAATAGGCCGCGTTCATACCCCATTTGCAAGAGCTGGCGAATCGCCGCCTCCCCCCGCTCCCCGCAATCGAGCGTCCACTCGTTGACGTACATCCGGATGAAGCGATCCGCCGAAGCTCGGTCCAAGCCGCGTCCGAACCCGAGCGCGTAGTCGAGCGCCTCCTCCCGATGGGCGAGTCCGTAGGCGATGCTCTCCCGAAGCCATCTCGCCAGGGCGCGCTGCACCTCGATCCCCAGATCGCGCCGCACCGCGTTCCCCCCAAGCGGCAGCGGAAGTCCTGTGTGCGCGAACCACCACTCGCCCAAGTCCAGGACCTTTTGCAATCCGAGCGCCGCATACGTCAGTTGCCCCTCGTGAATGAGCACGCCCGCATCGGCCTTCCCCTCGGCGACATACTCCGGAATCCGATCGAATGGAACGACCTCATACTGCGCGTCCGGAACGGCGAGCCGGAGCACGAGGAAAGCCGTCGTCAACGTCCCCGGCACGGCGATCCGCGCGCCAGCCAGATCGGCGATCGTCATCGCGCTTCGCCCCACAAGCAGCGGACCGTAGCCCTCCCCCATGCTCGCCCCGCTCCGCAACAGCACGTAAGTGTCGGCGACGTACGCATAGGCGTGAAACGAGAGCGCCGTCAGTTCGTACTCGCCCGCCAGCGCGCTGCGGTTGAGCGACTCGATGTCCCGCAGCACATGCTCGAAGCGAAAGCCTTCGGTCGGAATCTTCCCCTTCGCGAGGGCGTAGAACATGAAGGCGTCATCGGGGTCCGGACTGTGCGCGATACGAATGCACAGCCATGCGTCCATGCCTTCGACCTCCCAAGGGCGCAAGTTTATCGAACCGAGAAGCGCAAGACAAGCGCTCACTCGCCTGCCGATGAGGTCCAGCGTGCGCTTCCCTCTCCAGCTCGGCTCGAGGAAGGAATTTTTGCTTGACATTGCC
>JANWYV010000038.1 GCA_025055075.1 Blastocatellia bacterium | reverse complement strand
TGGAGATGGTGATGCCGGGGGACAATGTGAATTTGGAGGTGGAGCTGATCACCCCCATTGCCCTGGAGCGAGGCTTGCGCTTCGCCATCCGCGAGGGCGGCCGCACCGTCGGCGCCGGCACCATCACCGAAATCGTGGAGTAAGGGCATGCCGCGTGAGATCGTCATCTTGCAGTGTTCCGAGTGCAAGTCGAGGAATTACTCGACGACCAAGAACAAGAAGAAGACGACCAAGCGGCTAGAATTTCGGAAATTCTGTCGCATGTGCCGACGGCATACGCTTCATCGGGAGACGAAATGACACGGCAGGGGCATGGTGTCAGCGGATAGCACGGCGGTCTCCAAAACCGCAAGGGCAGGTTCGAATCCTGCTGCCCCTGCCACTCCCATTCTCGGCAAGATATGGCGAAGGTTGCTGAAGGTATAGAGAAGAAACCGCTCGCCGCAGAGCCGAGTTGGATCGCGCGGGGCTTTCAGTGGATCGCGAGGCTCCCGCTCCGAACCGGCTCCTGGGTGGTGGTGAAGGCGCGCGCCGCACGGCAGTTCTACGAGGATGTGAAGCTGGAGCTGCGGAAGGTTTCCTGGCCAACGTGGAAGGAGGTCTATGCCCAGACGATCGTCGTCCTGATCGTCGTGTTCTTCTTTGGATTCTTCCTTTACGGCACGAATTGGGTGCTGGGCTATTTGGTCAACAAGCTCTTCGAGTACGCCGCGCGATAAACGATGCCGAAGCGGTGGTTCATCATCCATACATATTCCGGGCACGAACACAAGGTGTGCGAGAGCCTGAGGAATCGCATTCGGGCTTTCGGCATGGAGAGAGAGATCACCGATGTGCTCGTGCCGACGGAGAAAGTTGTGGAATTGCGGGGAGGGCGTCGCATCGAGTCGGAGAAGATGATCTTCCCTGGATACGTCCTCGTGCAGATCGAGACGAACGAGCGAGGGGAGATCTCCGAGAAGGCGTGGCAAGTGGTGCGATACACCCCGAAGGTCACCGGATTCGTCGGCGGGCAGCATCCGACGCCGCTGACCGATGAGGAGGTCGAGGAGATCATCCATCACGTCTCGCTCACAGCGGACAAGCCTAAGCCCAAGCACATGTTCGTGCCGGGCGAGATGGTCAAGATCATGGATGGCCCGTTCACGGGATTCATGGGAAAGGTGGACGAGGTGAATCCGGACAAGAACACGCTGAAGGTGATGGTGACGATCTTCGGGCGCTCGACGCCGGTCGAGCTGAATTTCTTACAGGTGGAGAAAGTGACCTTCGCGGAAGAAGAGTGATATGAAAAAGGTCGTCGCGCAAGTGAAGTTGCAAATTCCAGCGGGACGAGCGACGCCGGCACCTCCGGTGGGAACTTCGCTCGGGCCGCATGGGATCAACCTCATGGAATTCTGCAAGCAGTTCAACGCCCGGACGGCGAACATGGGCGACGTGAATATCCCGGTGGTGGTGACGGTCTATTCGGATCGGTCGTTCACGTTCGTGACGAAGACGCCGCCGGCCGCCGATCTCTTGAAGAAAGCGGCGGGGATCGAGAAGGGATCGCCGCAGCCGAATCGGCAGAAGGTCGGCCGCGTGACGATGAAGCAGATCGAGGAGATCGCGCGGACGAAGTTGCCGGATCTGAATGCGACGTCGCTCGAAGCGGCGATCCGCATCATCATGGGGACGGCGCGGAATATGGGCTTGGAGATCGTGGAGTCGTAGGGAGGAGGGCGATGGGGGGGAAGAAGTACGCGGCAGCACTGGCGCAGGTGGATCGGGCGCGAACTTATGGGGTGGAGGAGGCGATCGAGTTGATCAAGCGCATCGCCTTCGCGCGCTTCGATGAGACGGTCGAGTTGGCCATTCAACTCAATGTGGATCCGCGGAAGGCCGATCAGATGGTGCGCGGGACGGTCGTCTTACCCCATGGCTTGGGCAAGAGCAAGCGCGTGGCTGTGATCGCTTCGGGGGAGAAGATGAAGGAGGCTGAAGAGGCGGGAGCGGATGTTGTGGGCGGGGAGGATTTGGTGGCGCGGATCAAGGAGGGATGGCTGGAGTTCGATGCGCTGATCGCGACCCCGGACATGATGCGATTAGTCGGGCCGCTGGGCAAGATCTTGGGGCCGCGCGGCCTGATGCCGAACCCGAAGACGGGGACGGTCACCTTCGACGTGAAGACGGCCGTGCGCGAAGTGAAGGCGGGACGGATCGAATTCCGAGTGGATAAAACGGGTGTCGTGCATGCGCCCATTGGCAAGCTCTCGTTTGAGACGTCCAAGCTCGTCGAGAACGCTCGCGCACTCATCGAGGCCGTTGTGGGAGCGCGTCCGGCGTCAGCCAAGGGGAAGTACATTAAGGGGATTACGGTCTCCTCGACGATGAGTCCTGGCGTGAAGCTCGATGTCAGTGGATGGCCGTGAGGAGGGAGCCATGAAGACGCGGCAACAGCGACAAGCGGAGTTGGAGTGGCTCGCGCAGGTGTTCCGCGAGACGCCGACGATCGTCCTGTTGAGCACGCAGGGGTTGACGGTCGCCAAGGATTGGGAACTGCGGCGACGCTTGGAGAAGGCGAATGCCCGCTTCCGCGTCGTGAAGAACACGTTAGCGCGGCTGGCAGCGCGAGGGACACCCGTGGAGCGGCTCAGCGAGCATTTTCGTGGGATGACGGCCATCGCGCTCAGCAAGGACGATCCGGTGGCTCTTGTCCGCACGCTCACCGAGTTCGCGAAGGAGAACGCACAGGTGCAGTTCAAGGCGGCGTTGGTGGAGGGGACCGTGGTCGAGGCGCCGAAGATTCCGGCCCTGGCCACCTTGCCTTCCCGGGCGGAGTTGATGAGCCAGGTGATGTTCCTCGTTCAAGCGCCGACGCGCGCCTTGATGGCGGCGATCAATGGCGTGGCCCGAAATCTTGTGGTCGTGCTCAGCCAGATTCGGGACCAGAAACAGGAGGCCGGTTCGTGACCGGTCGCCGCAAAATCTTGAGGAGGGGATACGAACGTGAGTGAGAAATTGCAGGCGATCGTCGAGCAGATTGCCGGATTGACATTGTTGGAAGCCTCGGAATTGGTGAAACTGATGGAAGAGAAGTTCGGCGTCTCGGCGGCCGCTGCGGCGGTCGTCGCCGGACCGGTGGCCGCGGGAGCACCAGCCGCTGCGGCTGCTCCTGCGGTTGAGGAGAAGACGGAGTTCGACGTCATCTTGGCTGCGGTTGATCCGGCCAAGAAGATCAATGTCATCAAGGTCGTTCGGGAATTGACCAGTCTCGGATTGAAGGAGGCGAAGGACCTCGTCGAAGGGGCGCCCAAGCCCATCAAGGAAGGCGTCTCCAAGGAAGAGGCCGAGGCCATCAAGAAGAAGCTCGAGGAAGCAGGCGCCAAGGTCGAAGTCAAGTGAGGTCGCCGAGAGATATTCGGACGACCGATGCGCAGATTCCCTGAAGTGTGGTTCATCGAACGCGTGCCGAAGAAGCATCGGCAAAGGAGGGGTGCGCGCCCGCGCGCGATAGAAGGGCGGGTGCGGGGGCATCGTTCCATTCGTCCTTGGTCTCCTGTACTCGAGCGCGGTGGAGGACCATCCTAATCAGCGGGTGAGGAGAAAATGACTATGTCCGCACCAAATCGTCAGCCGCGTCAACGGGTCGACTTTTCGCGGATTAAGACCGCGATTGCGATCCCGAACCTCATCGAACTGCAGCGCCAGTCCTATGATCGGTTCATGCAGATGGACCGATTGCCCGAGGAACGCGATCCGACCGTGGGGTTGCAGGCCGTGTTCCTCTCGGTCTTCCCGATCACGGATTATCGCGGAACGGCGCAGTTGGATTTCGTGGAATACTCGATCGGGACGTGGCGTTGTAAGTGCGGCCAACTGGAGGGACTTCGGTATTTGCGCTCGACGTGTCGGCAATGCGGCGCCCTGATTCGGCTGAACCCATTCTCGACCGAGGATGTCCTCTGCCAGCAGTGTGGGACGCTCAACCCGAATGTCCTGAATCTCTGCCCGCATTGCGGCGAACCGGTGGGACTCAAGTTGAAGTACGATGTCGAGGAATGTCGCGAGCGGGGCATGACCTATGCGGTGCCGATGAAGGTGAAGTTCCGCCTGACGATCTTCGATGTGGATGAGACGACCGGCCGTCGCCAAGTGCGCGATATCAAGGAGGAGGAGGTTTATTTCGGCGAGATCCCGCTCATGACCGAGAGTGGGACGTTCATCATCAACGGGACGGAGCGGGTCATCGTCTCGCAGTTGCATCGGAGCCCGGGCGTCTACTTCGAGAAGCCGACGATCCATTCGTACTTGGGCAAGATCATTCCGAATCGCGGCGCGTGGGTCGAGTTCGAATACGATGCCAAGAGCATCCTCTACGTGCGCATTGATAAGAAGCGGAAGATCGTGGGGACGACGTTCCTGCGAGCGCTCGGATTGCCGCTCAAGCAAAACCTCGCCCTCTTGCGCGATGACGAAGAGCGGCTCAAGAGCGCGATCGTGAACGCTCGCTTCACGGACGAGGAGCTGCTGCGCCAGTTCTACGAGTGGGAGAGCTTCGTCGTGCGCGAGGGCAAGCTGTATTGGCGACTCCGGAATGAGGCCCATCCGGAGCAGGCCGTCTTGAAGCTCTTCGAGCCGCGCCCGGTGCAGGACGTCCTGCATCCGCGCACGGGGGAGGTGCTCGTGCGCGCGGGGCGCAAGATCACGACGGCGCTCTATCGGCAGCTCTTGGCGGCGAAAGTCCGCGAGGTCGAGATCTCGATCAACGACTTGGAAGGGGCCTATTTCATCTCCGACCTTGTGGACGCGGCGGGTGAGGTGCGCGCCGAGGCGAATACCCCCGTCACGCCGCAAGCCCTTTCTCAGGTGATGAGCAGTGGCATCACGGAGTTCGATCTCTTCTTCCCCGAGCGCGATGACATCGGGAGCACGTTGAGCCAGACGCTGAAGAAGGATCCGGCTCGGACACCGGCCGAGGCACTGCTGGAGATCTATCGCAAGATGCGGCCCGGGGATCCGCCGACGATTCTCAACTCCTGGCGGTTGTTCGAGGGGATGTTCTTTGATCCGCGCAAGTTCGATTTCTCGCGGGTCGGGCGCTTGAAGTTCAACATCAAGATGGGGTATCCGGAGCGCCATCGCCTGGATGATCTGACGCTCTCGCCGCAGGACTTCTTCGACGTCGTCCGCTATCTTTTCAAACTGCGCAAGGACATCGGCGAGGTGGACGATCGCGACCATCTGGGGAATCGGCGCGTGCGTCCGGTCGGAGAGCTGCTGGAGAATCAGTTCCGCGTCGGCCTGGTGCGCGTGGAGCGGGCGATCAAGGAGAAGATGTCCATTCATGCGGAGCTGCAGACGGCCATGCCGCGTGATCTCGTCAATGCCAAGCCTGTGATGGCGGCGCTCAAGGAATTCTTCGGCTCGAGCCAGCTCTCGCAGTTCATGGATCAGACGAACCCGCTGGCTGAGATCACGCACAAGCGGCGGTTGTCGGCGTTGGGGCCGGGCGGCCTCTCGCGCGAGCGCGCGGGGTTCGAGGTGCGCGATGTGCATCCGACGCACTATGGGCGGATCTGCCCGATTGAGACGCCGGAAGGGCCTAATATTGGACTCATTTCCAGCCTCGCCTGCTACGCGCGCGTCAACGAGTTCGGCTTCATCGAAGCGCCCTATCGGAAGGTCGAGAACGGGCGCGTCGTGGATTACGTACGCATTCTCAATCCGGGCGAGAGCCCCTTCCGCATCGGCGACCATTTGCCGAAGGAGAAGGTGGATCGGGTTAACCGGCAACTGCAGGCTGAGGGCAAGCGGCCGGCCGAGTATGAACCCTATCCCTTCTACTTGACGGCGTGGGAGGAAGCCCGCTATGTGATCGCGCAGGCGAACGTCGAGTTGGACGAGAAGGGGTACATCATCCCCGATCGGGTGATTGCGCGGCGAGGTGGGGAGTTTGTCACCGTCAGCCGCGAAGAGGTGCAGTTCATTGACATCTCGCCAAAGCAAGTGGTCTCGGTCGCCGCATCGCTCATCCCCTTCCTGGAGCACGACGATGCCAACCGCGCGCTCATGGGCTCGAACATGCAACGGCAGGCGGTACCGCTGTTGCGTCCGGAGGCGCCGATTGTGGGGACGGGCATGGAGGCCGTCGTGGCGAAGGATTCGGGAGCGGTGGTCGTCGCCAAGCGCGATGGGATCGTGGACTATGTGGATTCGGAGCGCATCATCATCCGCGCCGACACGAGCGCAGGCGGCGACGTCCTCTCGCGAGAGGTGACGGCGGACATCTATCCGTTGGTCAAGTTCCAGCGGTCGAATCAGAACACCTGCATCAATCAGCGACCCATCGTGCGGGTCGGGCAACGGGTCCGCCGCGGCGAGGTCATCGCCGATGGTCCGTGCACGGATCAAGGGGAGCTGGCATTGGGGCGCAACGTCTTGGTCGCCTTCATGCCCTGGCGCGGGTATAACTTCGAAGACGCCATCGTGATCTCGGAGAAGCTCGTCAAGGACGACGCTTACACGTCGGTTCACATCGAGGAGCTAGAGATCGAGGCGCGGGAGACCAAGCTCGGTCCTGAGGAGATCACCCGTGACATCCCCAATGTTCCCGAGTACATGTTGCGGGACTTGGACGAGAGCGGCGTCATTCGCATCGGCGCCTATGTCAAGCCGGGCTCGATCCTGGTCGGGAAGGTGACGCCCAAGGGCGAGGGACAACTCACGCCGGAGGAGAAGTTGCTGCGGGCGATCTTCGGCGAGAAGGCTTCGGATGTGCGCGATGCCTCGCTCAAGTGCCCGCCAGGGATTGAAGGGACGGTCATTGACGTGAAGATCTTCACGCGACGCGGGGCTCCCAAGGACGCCCGCAGCTTGCAGATCGAGCAAGCACAGGAAGAACGGCTCATGCGCGATCTGGGGGATGAGATCCGCATCTTGGAGGAGGAGCGCGACAAACGGCTCATTGAGCTGCTTGAGGGGAAGCGCCTGGCGGCCGATCTCGTCGTGGGGCGGAAGAAGTTGGCGACGAAGGGGACGCGCCTGAATCGCGATTTCTTGGAATCGCTCGACTATTCGGCGCTCAAGAAGATTCAGCTCGAACGCGCCGACATCATGGCCGAGGTCAAGGAGCTGGAGGCGCGGATCGAGCGACAGATCGCTGTGCTCAAGCAGTTCTATCAAGAGAAGATCGAGAAGCTCAAGCGGGGCGATGAGCTGCAAGCGGGCGTGATCAAGCTCGTGAAGGTCTACATCGCCATGAAGCGGAAGCTCTCGGTCGGCGATAAGATGGCCGGACGGCACGGCAACAAGGGCGTCATCGCGAAGATCGTGCCCGAGGAGGACATGCCCTTCCTGCCCGATGGGACGCCGGTCGAGATCGTGCTCAATCCGCTCGGCGTACCTTCGCGCATGAACGTCGGTCAGCTCCTGGAGACGCATCTGGGATGGGCGGGGAAGGTACTCGGATTGCGTTTCTCCTCCCCGGTCTTCGACGGCGCGCGAGAGGAGCAGATCAAGGATTTGCTCCGACAGGCCGATGCGCGTCTGCGCGAGCAGGGGCTGCCGTCGATTGTGAACGTGATGGGGAAGACGATCCTCTACGACGGTCTGACCGGAGAGCCCTTCGATGAGCCGGTGACCGTCGGCTACATCTACATGATGAAGCTCCTGCACTTGGTGGACGATAAGATTCACGCGCGAGCAATTGGTCCGTACTCCCTCATCACCCAACAGCCGTTGGGTGGGAAAGCGCAATTCGGCGGTCAGCGCTTCGGCGAGATGGAGGTCTGGGCATTGGAAGCCTACGGCGCGGCCTATACGCTGCAGGAGTTGCTCACGGCCAAGTCCGACGATGTGGCCGGGCGCTCCCGCATCTACGAGGGGATCGTCAATGGGAACTATGACTTCGAGCCGGGCGTGCCCGAATCCTTCAGCGTCCTGATGCGCGAGTTGCAAGGGCTCTGCCTGGACGTCGAATTGTTGACCGGCAAGGAGGAGGGATGATCGGGAGCCATCGGGCTTCCGGAAAGGAGTGCACGTATGTTTCCGAAGCGCTTCTTCGATCGCGAACCGACCACGCTTGATTTCGAGGCGATTCGCATCGGGCTGGCCTCGCCCGAGAAGATTCGATCCTGGTCGCACGGTGAGGTGACTAAGCCCGAGACGATCAACTACCGCACGCATAAGCCGGAGCGGGACGGACTCTTCTGCGCCCGCATCTTCGGCCCGATCGCCGACTACGAATGCTTGTGCGGGAAATACAAGCGGGCGAAGTATCGCGGGGTCATCTGCGACAAATGTGGCGTCGAGGTCACCTTGAGTCGGGTGCGGCGCGAGCGCATGGGCCATATCGAGCTGGCTGCGCCGTGCTCGCACATCTGGTTCTTCAAGAGCCTGCCCTCGCGCATCGGCCAACTCTTGGATCTGAGTCTTCGCGATCTGGAGAAGGTGCTCTACTACGAGTCGTACATCGTCATCAAGCCGGATGACGAGCTGGAACGGCTCGGCCTGCCGATTCGCTACAAGGAGCTGCTCAGCGAGGACCAGTATCGGAAGCTCGCGCAGGAGTTCCCCGGCAAGTTCGGCCCGGAAGTTGCCCGCATGGGGGCGGAGGCCATTCGCATCTTGCTGCAGCAAGTAGATCTGGAAGCGCTTGCGGCCGAGCTGCGCGAGAAGATGAAGACCGATCCCTCGCAGCAGAAGCGGCTCAAGTATGCTAAGCGCCTGAAGGTTGTGGACTCGTTCCGCAAGTCGGGGAATCGTCCCGAATGGATGATCCTGGAAGTCCTGCCCGTCATCCCGCCGGAGTTGCGCCCGTTGGTTCCCCTGGATGGCGGACGCTTCGCCACGTCGGATCTGAACGAGCTGTATCGTCGAGTGATCAATCGCAACAACCGCTTGATCAAACTCCTGGAGTTGCGCGCGCCGGAGGTCATCGTGCGCAATGAGAAGCGCATGCTGCAAGAGGCCGTGGATGCGCTTCTGGACAACGGACGGCGCGGACGGGTCATCAAGGGCGCGAACAATCGGCCGCTCAAGTCGCTCGCCGATTCCCTCAAGGGGAAGCAGGGGCGCTTCCGACAGAACTTGCTCGGCAAACGCGTGGATTACAGCGGGCGCTCGGTCATCGTCATCGGACCGGAGTTGAAACTCCATCAATGCGGCTTGCCCAAACAGATGGCGCTCGAACTGTTCAAGCCCTTCATCTATCACCTGCTGCAGAAGAAGGGCTACGTGGCGACGGTCAAGCAGGCGAAGGAGATCGTCGAGAAACAGGATCCGATCGTGTGGGATGTGCTGGAGGAAGTGATCCGCGAGCATCCGGTGTTGCTCAATCGCGCCCCGACGCTGCATCGGCTGGGCATTCAAGCCTTCGAGCCCATTCTGGTCGAGGGGAAAGCCATTAAGATTCATCCGCTCGTATGCACGGCGTTCAACGCGGATTTCGATGGGGATCAAATGGCCGTTCACGTGCCGCTGTCGCCGGAGGCGCAGGTCGAGGCGTCTGTCCTCATGCTCTCCAGCCACAACATCCTCTCTCCAGCCAGCGGCCAGCCGATTGCTGTGCCCACGCAGGACATTGTGCTCGGGCTCTACTACCTGACCCGTCGCAAACCGGGCGCGCGCGGCGAGGGAATGCGCTTCGCCTCGATGGACGAAGTCCTGTTGGCCCTTGAGGAGGGGGTCGTCGAGACCCAGACCCCGATCAAGCTCCGATACGAAGGACGGTTGATCGACCTGGAGGCGCAGCGCGATCCGCAGGACGTCGTCAATGCGCCGGTGCAAGAGGTGCAGGGACAGCTTCTGGATACGACCGTCGGGCGCGTCATCTTCAATCAGCATTTGCCGGAGGGGATGCCCTTCATCAATGGGCTGATGAAGAAGAACGGGCTGCAATCGCTCGTGCGCTATTGCTTCTTGCGCTTGGGCCATGCCAAGACGATCGCTCTGCTCGATAACTTGAAGGACCTCGGGTTCTACTACGCGACGAAGTCGGGCATCTCGCTCTGCATCGACGATCTCGTCGTACCCGAGACCAAGGCCGAGTTGATCCGCCAGGCGCAGAAGGAAGTGCTCGCCGTCGAGAAACAGGTGAAAGAGGGCGTCATCACTTCGGGCGAGCGCTACAATCGAGTGATCGAGATCTGGTCGAACGTGGCCGAGCGGGTTGCCGATGAGATGTTCAAGGCCATGGAGCAGCGGGAGAAGGAGACGGGGGTGCCCAATCCGCTGATCGTCATGGCCGATTCGGGCGCGCGCGGGTCGAAGCAACAGATTCGGCAGTTGGCCGGTATGCGCGGCTTGATGAACAAGCCGACCGGAGAGATCATCGAGACGCCGATCCTGGCCAACTTCCGCGAGGGGTTGAACGTGCTCCAGTACTTCATCTCCACTCACGGCGCGCGCAAGGGATTGGCCGATACGGCGCTGAAGACGGCCGACTCGGGATACCTCACCCGCCGCCTCGTGGATGTGGCGCAGGATGTGATTGTGACGGAGTTCGATTGCGGCACGGTCAAGGGGATTTGGGCCGAAGCGATCATTCACGCCGGAGAGATCGTCGAGCCGTTGCGCGAACGCATCATCGGGCGCGTCGCTTTGGAGGACGTCATTGATCCCATTGACGGCAGCGTCCTCGTGCGAGCCAACCAGGAGATCACCGAAGATCTGGCCAATGAAATTCAGAACGCGGGAATCGAGCGGGTGAAGATCCGTTCCGTGCTCACGTGCGAGTCGCGGCGTGGGGTTTGTGTCCTCTGCTATGGACGGAACCTCGCTACTGGGAAGATGGTCGAGATCGGCGAGGCCGTCGGCATCCTGGCTGCGCAGTCCATCGGCGAACCGGGCACGCAGCTGACCATGCGGACGTTCCACATTGGAGGGACGGCCGGCGCCATCAAAGAACAGTCCTCGCACGAAGCGCGGCGCGCTGGTCGAGTCAAGTTCATCAATCTCAGGACGATCCGCAATCGCCGGGGCGAGCTGATCGCCATGAATCGCAACGGCCGAATCGCCATCGTGGATGCTCGCGGGCGCGAGATCGAGAGCTATCCCGTCAACTATGGCGCCGTCCTCCGCGTCAACGATGGAGAGATGGTGGAGCCCGACCAGCGTTTGGTCGAGTGGGATCCGTACACCTTCTCGATCCTCTCGGACGTGGAGGGGACGGTCCACTTCCGCGATCTCATCGAGAACGTGACGTTCCGCGAGGAAGTGGACAAAGTCACAGGTTTGGCCTATCGCTTCGTCATCGAATCGCTGGATGAGAAGCTGCAGCCGCGCATTGAGATTCGCGATGAGGCGGGACGGCTCGTCAAGGTGCAACATCTGCCCATCCGTGCCATCATCCTCGTGAACGATTTCGACGAGTGGCGACGGCGCAAGCGCGAGGAGCGGCGCGAGGATTGGCAGGACAAAGCCGTGCAGGAGGCCGAGGGCGTGCGCGTGGCTCCCGGCGATGTGATCGCGAAGATCCCGCGTCAGACGGCCAAGGCCAAGGACATCGTCGGCGGTCTACCACGCGTCGTGGAGCTCTTCGAGGCGCGCAAGCCGCGCGAGACGGCCGTCATGACCGAGATCTCCGGCCGCGTGAGAGTGCTCGGCATTCAGCGCGGCGTGCAGAAGGTTCAGGTCATCGGCGATGATGGTGAGGTCCGGGAGTACTCGATCCCGCGTGGCATGCACCTGAACGTGCAGGATGGCGATTACGTGCAAGCCGGCGATCCGCTCATTGATGGGCCCCTGAACCCGCATGACATCCTCGCCATCCTGGGCGTGGAGGCCGTCCAGAAATATCTCGTCAACGAGATCCAGGAGGTCTACCGGCAGCAAGGCGTCACCATCAACGATAAGCATATCGAGGTCATCGTCCGACAAATGCTCCGCTGGGTGCGGATCAAGGATCCGGGAGACACGGAATTCGTGCTCGATGAGCAGGTGGATCGGTTCCACTTCCAAGAGGAGAATGAGCGCGTGGTGAAGATGGGAGGACGACCAGCGCAGGCCGAGCCGCTGCTGCTTGGCATCACGAAGGCGAGCCTCTCGACCGACAGCTTCATCAGCGCGGCGTCCTTCCAGGAGACGACCCGCGTGCTCACAGAAGCGGCCGTCAGCGGACGCATTGATTTCCTGCGCGGGCTCAAGGAGAACGTCATTGTCGGTCGCTTGATCCCGGCCGGGACGGGCATGAAGTACTATCGCAACATCCGCATCCCGGTGGATCGCGTGGCCGAGGAGGCGGAGGTCGCGTTGCCGTCGGAGGAAGAGCGCGCGGAGCTGCTCAAAGACATTGGCATCACAGTCGCCGAAGAGTCCTCCCTGGAGGAGCCTCTCGGCGATTTCAACGAGTGATCCTGATGAGAGGGAGCCGAGCGCTCCCTCTCGCGCTTGATCTGTGGAGAAGAGCGCCTTGTGCGAGCGAGAGGAGAAAAACCGCCCTCGGATTGTCCGGGGCGGTTTTTCGTTATATCGGACGCTCTTCCCAAGCGCGTTGGGGAGTCGGTGAGGGGAGGACGATATGCAGCAACAACTGACGCGATACATTTGGCATAATGGAGAGTTCATCGCGTGGGATGAGGCCAAGGTCCATGTCATGGCGCATGGGCTCAACTACGCTTCAGTCGTCTTCGAGGGGATTCGTTGCTACGCGACCCCGCGCGGTCCGGCGATCTTTCGTCTGCGGGAGCACTTGGAGCGTCTGTTGCGTTCCTGTCGCATCTATCGCATGGAAATCCCTTACACGCTGGAAGATCTGGTGGCGGCATGTAAGGAGCTGGTGCGACGCAACGAGGTCGCTGAATGTTATATCCGGCCTCTTGTCTTTCGCGGCTACGGCGCCTTTGGTGTGAATCCTTTCCCCTGTCCCGTTGAGACGTATATCGCCTGCTGGATATGGGGGAGATATTTGGGCGAGAAGGCCCTCGAAGAGGGCGTAGATGCGTGCGTTTCGACCTGGGCGCGCATTGCGCCGAATACGCTGCCCGCACTGGCGAAGGTGGCGGCCAATTACATGAACTCGCAGCTCATCAAGATGGAGGCGCTCGTGAACGGATTCGCCGAGGGGATCGCGTTGGACATCCACGGAAATGTGAGCGAGGGCAGCGGGCAGAATATCTTCCTCGTCCTGGACGGGAAGGTGTTGACGCCTTCGCTCAGCTCTTCCATCCTGCCAGGGATCACACGCGACACGGTGCTCCGAATCTGCCAGATGCTGGGCATCGAGACGCAGGAGACGACGATCCCGCGCGAGATGCTGTACATCGCCGATGAGGTCTTCTTCACGGGGACGGCGGCGGAGATCACGCCCGTCCGCTCGATTGATCGGATTCGGATCGGCACGGGTCAGCGCGGCCCAATCACCAAGCGGCTGCAGGAAGAGTTCTTCGCCATCGCGACGGGGCGCAAGGAAGCACCGGGGGATTGGCTGACATACGTGGAGGGATGAACGGAGATGGATCTCGGATTGACTGATAAGGTGGCGCTCGTCACGGGAGGCTCGGGAGGAATCGGACGCGCGATCGTGCGCCTTCTGGCAGCCGAGGGCGCGCACGTCATCATCCACTATCACACGGGCCGAGATCGAGCCGAAGCGCTCCGTCAGGAATTACCGCGCGAGAGCTTGGTGCTCGGCGCCGATCTCACTCACGAGGACGAGGTACGGCAGCTCTTCGCCGAGGCCGTGCGTTGGCGCGGTCGGCTCGATCTCTTGATCGCGAACGCCGGCGCCTCGCCGCACGAAGGGATCGCGATCAAGGACCTGACGACCGACGATTGGGAGTTCGAGTTTCGGGTGAACGCCCGCTCGGTCTTCTATTGCGTGCGCGAATTCCTCCCTATCGTGGAGCGGCAGCGAAGCGGGCGCATCGTCATCATCTCTTCGACGGCCGCGAAATTCGGCGAAGCGTATAACGCCGCGTATGCAGCGGCCAAGTCGGCTCTGCACGCCTTCATGCTCTCATTGAAGAACGAGATCGTGAAGCTCGCTCCCTACGCGGCCGTGAATATCGTCGGGCCGGGATGGACGCTCACGGGAATGATGGAGGGCGTCGAGCCAAACGTCTTGAAGCGGTCGTTTCAGACGCGCGCCATCGCGTGGGAGGTTCCGCGTCCGGAGGACATCGCGCCATTGGTCGTCTTCCTTTGCTCGGAGACATGCGCCCGCTTCATCTCCGGTCAGGCGATCTTCGTGGACGGCGGCATGGAGGGCCGCGTCATCCATTCGTCGGAGGAGTTGGCGCCTCTGGACGAGTTCTTCGCGAAACATCTCGCGTGGGGGGAACGGAACGCATAAGAGGAGGGGATTATGAAGAAGGCATCGGCACTCTTTCGAGGGCTGGACGCGTACATCCGGAGCGTGCGAGAAGAGTTCGAGGAGAAACTCGCGGCGCTCGTCGAGATCCCGACCGTGAGTGTGGACCCTGAGCGCAAGGACGATATCGAACGCGGCGCACGTTTGGCCGCCGAGTATCTCCGAGAGCTCGGGGCCACGGTGGAGATCGTGCCCACTCCAGGCCATCCTGTCGTCTTTGGTCGCTTGATCACCGATCCGAAGCATCCGACGGTGACCATTTACAACCATCTCGATGTGCAGCCGGCCGATCCCGAAGAATGGCGCACGCCGCCATTCACCTTCGTCCGGGAAGACGGGCGGTACTTCGGTCGCGGTACGACCGATGATAAAGGGCCGGCACTGACGGCGCTCTTGGCCGTCCGTTATGCCGTGGAGAACGGCGTGCCGCTCAACGTCCATTTCCTCTGGGAGCTGGAGGAGGAGATCGGCAGCCCGAACTTTGCGCATTTCATGCGGAAGAGGCGGAAGCAATTGCGCACGGACTCGGTGCTCGTCTCCGACACGATTTGGATCGCGCGAAATCGGCCGACCGTCCCGTATGGGCTGCGGGGACTCCTCGGGCTCACGTTGACGTTGGAGACGGGCAAGAAGGATGCGCATTCGGGCGTCACGGGAGGGCCAGCGCGCAATCCCATTGGGGAGCTGTGTCAGCTCATCTGCGAGTGCTACGATCCGCGAACCGGGCGCGTGAAAATCCCGGGATTTTACGACGACGTGCGGAAAGTGACGCGCCGGGAGTTGGAGAACTATCTGGCTTCCGGGTTCGATGTGCGACGGTTCATGCGAGTTCACGAATTCACTTCCCTCCGGACGACTGATCCCGTACGCGTGGTGCGCGGGATCATGGCCGAGCCGACGTTCGAAGTGCATGGCATCGTCGGAGGGTATCGCGGGCCCGGGATCAAGACGATCATCCCGCCGCGCGCCGAGGCGAAAATCAGTCTGCGCTTGGTGCCGGATCAAGATGTGGAGAAGATCTTCCGCCTCGTGAGCGAATTCATCCGGTCGAAGAACCCAGACGTCGTGATCCGGCGAGCGGGGACCTTGCGTCCCTATCTCGGGCCTTTCACTGGCCCTTACGCCGACGCCGCCCGTCGCGCCATGAAGTTCGCCTTCGGCAAGGAGCCGGCTTTCACTCGCGAAGGGGGCTCGATCGGCGCCGTCGTGATCATGGAGGAATACCTGCGCGCGCCGATCCTCTTCCTGGGGTTGAGCCTACCCGAGCACGGCTATCACGCGCCGAATGAGAACTACGATTGGCGGCAAACGGCGGGGGGGATCAAGATGTTCGTCCACTACTTCGCCGACATCTCGCAATTGCCGCGGGCGTGAGGCCAGCCTCGGGCACAGGAACTATCGGAGCATCTCTTCCAAAGCGGCGGCGCCGCTGACGACTTCGATGATCTGCTTCGTGATGGTCGCCTGTCGGACGCGATTCATCTGCAGGGTGAGCGAGGCGATCATCTCCTCGGCGTTCTTCGTCGCTGCATCCATCGCCATCATGCGGGCCCCGTGCTCGGAGGCCGTCGCTTCGAGGAGCGCACGGTAGACCTGCGCCTCCACGTATCGCGGGAGCAGGCTGTCGAAGATCTCGGCCGGGGGCTGCTCGTAGAGGTAATCAATGAACACCTCGCGCGGCTTCCGTTCGCCATCCAGAGGCCATTGGGCGATGGGCAGAAGTTGCTCGACGACGATCTGTTGCCGCGCGGCGGATTTGAATTCGTTGTAGAGGAGCACGACCTTCTCGATCAAGGGCTCGGGAGCGAGGAAATCCGCGATGAGTGATCGCGCGATCTCCCGAGCGATGGGCAGCTCGACCTGTCGGGCCGTGACGCCCGTATATTCGGCGCGAATCGGAACCCCATGACGGCGGAAGAAATCGCGTCCTTTGCGCCCGATGCAGACCAATTCGACTCGCGCGCCCGAGTGGCGTTCGAGGAAGGCTTGTGCGGCGCGAATGAGGTTGGTGTTGTACGCGCCGCAGAGACCTTTGTCGGCCGTGATGAGGACCAGCAGGATCTGACCCTCGCGGCGTGGCTCCAGAAGCGGATGCCGATACTGTTCGGCGCGTTCGGCCAACCCTTGCAGGACGGCGGTCATGCTCTGAGCGTACGGACGGGCGGCGATGACGCGCTCCTGCGCGCGACGCAATTTAGCCGCCGAGACCATCTTCATCGCGCGCGTCACTTGCTGCATGTTCCGCACGGCGCGTACGCGCCGCCGCAGGTCTTGCAAGCTCGCCATCGCCCCCTCCTCACGCCGCTCGCGTCGCGACGGCATGGGCCGCGACGAACCGCTCCTTGAATTCGCTCACCGTCTCCCGCAGCTCGGTCAGGATTTCGTCATCGAGCGCTTTTCGCGTGCGAATCTTCTCCAGCAGCCCGGCGCGACTGTTCTCGACAAACTGCAGCAGCTCTTCCTCAAAAGGCCGCACCAGCTCATCGGGCAGATCATCCAGATAGCCATTCGTCCCCGCCCAGATGGAGACGATCTGCTTCTCGACGTCCATCGGCTTGTATTGGTCTTGCTTGAGCAACTCGGTCAGCTTCCGTCCGCGATTGAGCTGCTGTAGGGTCACCTTGTCCAAGTCCGATCCGAACTGAGCGAAAGCGGCCAGCTCGCGATACTGCGCCAGCTCCAAACGCAACGTCCCGGCCACTTGCTTCATCGCCTTGATCTGCGCCGATCCGCCGACGCGCGAGACCGAGATGCCCACGTTAATCGCCGGTCGAATCCCAGCGTGGAACAGGTCCGTCTCCAAATAGATCTGTCCGTCCGTGATCGAGATGACGTTCGTCGGAATGTAGGCCGAGACGTCGCCCAGTTGCGTCTCGATGATCGGCAAGGCCGTGAGCGATCCGCCACCAAATTCGTCGCTATATTTCGCCGCCCGTTCCAGGAGCCGCGAGTGCAAGTAGAAGACGTCGCCGGGATAGGCTTCGCGTCCAGGGGGACGCCGCAACAGAAGGCTGATCTCGCGATAGGCCGCCGCATGCTTGGAGAGATCGTCGTAGACGACCAGCGCGTGTTGCCCGCGATCGCGGAAGTATTCGCCCATGGCGCATCCGGCATACGGCGCCAGATATTGCATGGCCGCTGGATCGGAGGCAGCCGCCGAGACGACGATCGTGTACTCCATCGCCCCATAGTCGTGGAGCGTCTTGACGACCTGCGCGATCGTGGACTTCTTCTGCCCGATGGCAACGTAGATGCACACGACGTCCTTGCCCCTCTGATTGATGATCGTATCAATGGCGATGGCTGTCTTCCCCGTCTGCCGATCTCCGATGATCAGTTCGCGCTGGCCGCGCCCGATCGGGATCATGGCGTCAATCGCCTTGATGCCCGTCTGCAGCGGCTCCTTCACCGGCTGCCGATCCACAACGCCCGGCGCCAGGCGCTCGATCGGATTATACGTGTCCGTGATGATCGGTCCGCGTCCATCAAGCGGGCGTCCCAGCGGATCCACGACGCGTCCGATGAGCGCTTCGCCGACGGGCACTGACATGATGCGGCGCGTCCGCCGCACCTCGTCCCCCTCTTTGATCAAGTGGTACTCGCCGAAGAGGACGGCTCCGACCTTATCCTCCTCCAGATTGAGGGCCAATCCGTAGACGTCATGCGGCAAGGCCAACAGCTCGCCGGCCATCACCTTTTCGACGCCATAGATCTCGGCGATCCCATCGCCCGCCTTGATGACGGTCCCCACCTCTTCCAGCGAGACGCGCGTGTCGAAGCCCTCGATCTGTTGGCGAATGATGTCGACGATCTCGTCCGCTCTCAACTTCTCCATCGTCCTTCCTCCCCGCAAAGCGGCGGTCACAGCAAGAGCTGGCGCCGCAAGGCCTCCAGGCGAGAGGCCAACGATCCGTCGTAGACTTCGCTGTCCAAACGGGCCTGGACGCCGCCGAGCAATCGCTCGTCCACGACTTCCTGGGCGCGGATGACCTTTCCGGTCAAGCGTTCCAATTGCCGATACAAGTCCTGGCGCTCTTCTTCCCGAAGCGGCCGCGCCGTGCGTACTTCGACGTTGAGGATGCCCAATCGGCGATCCACTTCCTCGGCGAAAGCGCGCGCGATCGCCTCCAGATGCTGCAGCCGATAGTTCTTCAGAAGCAGGTGCAGAAATGTCGCCGTCGTGCGCCCGAGATTCGCTCGCTCGATCAGGGTTTGCAGCACGCGTTCTTTTTGCACCCGCGAGATGATCGGATTGGCGAAAACGTCGCAGAGCAACGGCGTTTGGCGAAACACCTCGGCGAGGGCGTGGAGTTCCTCCCGCACCGTCTCGTGCTCTTGACGAGGGAACGTGTAGTCGGCCAGTGCGCGCGCATATCGGCGTGCGATGCGGAGAGCAATCATCGCGGCACCTCCGCCAATTCTTCGACGAACTGAGCGACCAAACGCCGATGGTCCTCCTCCGTCAATCGCTGGCGAATCAGCGCGCGCGCCCGAGCCATGGCGTGTTCGACCAGAAACGTCTTCAACTCCAATTCCGCTGCCCGTCGGGCCATCTCGATCTCGCGCTCGGCCAGAGCTCGGATCTTCTCGGCCTCAGCTTGCGCCTCCCGCCACAAGCGCTCGTATTCGGCCTCAGCCTCTTGCTCAGCCCGCGCGCGAATGGCGCTCACCTCCTCGTCCAATCGGGCCAGGCGCGCGCGCGTCTGTTCCAGCTCGCGGGCCGCTGCCTCTCGCGCGCGCCGCGCTTCCTCCAATTCTCGGGCAATGGTCTGCGCGCGGTGGCGGAAGAATTCTCCCACGGGCTTCCGCAGGAGGTAGTAGAGCGCAATGACGAAGATCAGGAAGTTCACCACGCGCGGAAGTCCCGTGCCCACTAGGCCGAGCGGCCCACTGATCCCGCCCTCGCTCATGACGTTCAGAAGGAAAATGTCCATAGGGTCAAGAGGGGATTCGAGTGACCTCCTCCGCGCGGCGGCCAAGCACCTGTCGCGCCATCTCTTGCGCTAGCTCTTCGGCTTCCTGTTCGAGATACCCCTTGGCCTCTTGCACCTGTTCGGCCAACTCGCGACGCGCTCGCTCGACGCTGGCGCGCGCTTCCTCCCGAACGGTCCGCAACAGTTGTTCCCGCCGCTCCAGCGCTTCCCGACGCCGCGCCTCGACGAGCTGATACCCTTCCGCCCGCGCTCGTTTCACCGCTTCTTCGTACTCCGCTCGCTCGCGCGCACTCTCAGCCTCCATCGCTCGGGCTTCCGCTCGATACCCCCGCGTGCGCCGCTCCCGTTCATCCAAGATCTGATTGACTGGACGAAAGAGCAACCGGTCGAGCACCCACACCAAAATCCACGTCGTCACGAAAATGACGATAACCGTGGCATCCGGCTTCAGAACGTTCTCTTGCAGCGCCAGCGCGTGGATCATGCCCATGGCCACACGCTCGATGTCGTTTCAAAGGGGTGAAAGGCTACCATACGGTCGGAGACCATGTCAAGCAAGCGTCCGTCGCCGGCTTCGGGCAAGGGGGATGCCCAATTCCCAGGCCACGCGCGGATCGAGCGGCTCGCGCAAGTCATCGGGATACGGCTCGAAGAACGTTTGCGCGAGGAGATAATCGCTTTCGAACCGCACAATCCACGCCCGCAAGAGCGAGAGGACTGCGCTCACCGGAACCCGCCCGCGCCGATACTTCTCTAGGGTCTGCTGGAACAACGCCTTCTCTCTCGCCGTCAGATGCTTCGACACGTACCCGAACCCATGTTGGAAGACATTCACCAAGGCCGGACGACGCGCCGCGCGCTGCAGAGCCTGCTGCAGATGGTGACGATATTCAGCGAGCACGTCCGAGAGGGGACGATGTGCGGCATTCGCGACCAATCGCCCCATTGCGCGCAATTCCTTCTGGCTATGAGCCATCAGCAGGAACTTATGCGTCGCGTGAAAATGCACGAGCGCGGCTATTGAGGCGGCCTTCGTGGCCTGACGAAAGCGCGCGAACGTGAAGAGCTTCGTCAAAAAGTGATCGCGGATCGCTTCATCGTTTAACCGCCCTTCGTCCTCGATGGCCAAACCGGAGAATCGTCGAATGACCATCTCGGCGAAGAGCCCGGCTCCCCGCCCATGTGCCACCTCGCTCTCTGCCGATGGAAAGATCTTGGTGTCTCGAATCCCGCAAGAGGGCGAGCGGCTCTTCAGAATGAAGCCATCCACTTCCGGCAGAGCATCGAGGAATCGTTGAGCGAATCCCACCAGCCGTTCGGTCACGTCCTGACCCGTCGCCGCTTGAATCGCTCGAACGTCTTCTCCCTGTCGAATCAATCGGATGGGCTCGCGCGGTACACCAAGACCAATCTGGACCTCTGGACACACGGGAATGAGCGTCACGTGCGCCGCGAGCCGCCGGATGAAGGCATTCGGAATGACCTGTCCGTCGTACCGGCAGGCCTCGAGGTCCAAGCACCGGCTGACGACGACGATCGGCCGCGCGGTCTCGCTCATGACCGTTCGTCCTCACGCCATATGGGACGACGTTCGTGGGCCAGCGGAATGTCTCCGCGACGAACTCGCCATCCGCGTCGAGAAAAAAAGCTGGAGCCGGCGATCGGATTCGAACCGATGACCTGACGATTACGAATCGTCTGCTCTACCTGCTGAGCTACGCCGGCTCCCACATGTGGCCTCGGGGATCGTCGAGATGGCGTGAGTCGCCTTCCCTCGGCCATCCCCCTGATTTCACGACGTGTGAAATTTTAGCCGAGCCGAAGGGATTCGGCAAGGCCTCATTCACCGCGCGGGCGCCGGATGGAAGAGGAAGAAATCATGAACAGCTCGGCTGATCTCGGCGATCGCGCGTTCACGCGTCGGCACGTCCTTCTCTGAGGATTTCACGAATACGGCGATGGCCACATGCCCAGCATCGGCGGGTAAGGTCAGGATGCCCACGTCATTGGTCGTGCCTCCGATCGTCCCCGTCTTGTGCGCGACTCCAGTTCCGGGCGGGAGCATCCCTTTCAACCGCGCTTCGCCCGTCCGGCACCGCCGCATGATGTCGAGTAACAGTTCGGTCGTCTCCGGCTTGAGCGCCTGGCCGCGAAAGACCTTCTCCAACAGTGCGACCATCGCTTCGGGCGTCGTCGTATCGCGCGGATCAATGTCAAAGCGCTTCGCCGCTGCCTCTCGGTCCTGTGGTGCGACCGCACGGGCCAGCTCCCGAAATCGTTCCAACGACCATGGCACGGGCTCAGCGACCCCCATCCAATCGGCGATCACCTGTTTCGTCGAGCGGTCCACCCGCAAGCCTTCGATCCCCAACTCCCGCATGCGCGCCGTGACCGTTTCGGGCCCCCCAGCCAATCGCAAGAGGACGTCGGTCGCCGTATTATCGCTGATGAGCAGCATCAGTTCCAGAAGGTTTCGCACCGAGAGCGCTACGCCCGGCTTGTTGAAGAGGTCCGAGAGCGTGCCGCTGCCCGGGCTCAGATCGGTCGGCTCCACCGCGATCAGTTGATCCAAGGTCAGTTCACCCCGATCTACCTTGGTCAAGATCTGCACGGCAATGGGGACTTTGTACGTGCTCGCCATCGGAAAACGTTCCTTCCCGTTCAATGACACGCGCCGACCACTCTCTAGGTGAAGCGCCGCGACACCGACGACCCCACCGGCAATCTCCGCCAGACGAGCGATCTCCCGCTCCAGCCGCGCGAGCGCTGGATCCGCGCTCACGCCGGTCTGGGCGCGCGCCAGTCCCGATGGGATGGCACAGGCCAGGGCGAGGATCGTAATCCCAAGGGCGATTCGCCGTATGAACATGGCAAGCGATCGGGTAAACGTCGACATGGTGCGACCTCCATTCGGCTCGAATTCTCAATGGACGGGCCGTTCTAAGGTAACTCCCATGATGGCGAGCGTCAAGCCCCGTATCTGCACCCCAGATGCTGAGAGCAAAAGGTTTGCTAAATCCTCCCGGACGCGGTTATGGCTCAAAAGGCGCGTCGGCCCTTGGGGGCGCTCCCTCTCTGAGGTCCCACTTCGTGAGAATCATCGAAAAAGAGGCGGGCCGAAAAGCTCTTTGAGAAGCACGGCTCCGATCTTGACGAATGGCCCCGATTTCGTGTATGTTCTCCACCGAAGCGCGGTGGGGCTATAGCTCAGTTGGGAGAGCGCGTGAATGGCATTCACGAGGTCGCCGGTTCGAATCCGGCTAGCTCCACCAAACGTCCCCTTTCGGGTTCCGTCCGAGGACAATCGTCTCTCCCGAAGATCCCCTCAATCCGTGCATCTTCCTTGGGGAATGAGCGCGTAAGAGACCGGTTCTCCCGAAAAGGGACCTTCGGCGAACGTCTGAAATTTCCCCTTGATTTCTCCACGCGTATGTAAGAAAATCTCCTGCTCCCAAACCTACCAGCGTTGAAAAACGCGGGTTCGCCTCGTTGAGTTGAGCCCGCGCGAAATTCCCATAAAAAGGAGGGTAGCCATGACGTTGACGAAGTGGTTTATTCTGTTCCTCTTGAGCCTGTTGATGAGCGGTTCCTCTTGGTTCACGCGAGAGCCCGATCTGCGCACGCCCGGTCAAGTCACGGCAGCGAGTGATAGTTTGTGCTGCTTAGTAGGAGCCTCCTGTTGCTCGACC